>JABFVJ010000082.1 GCA_013362835.1 Nonomuraea sp.
TGCTGCGCGGCGGCGGCCTCGGTCAGGAGCCCCGGGTGGCCGGCGCGGACCCGGTCGAGGAGGGCGGGGTCGCGGGCCAGCGCGGCGTCGACGGCCGCCCGATCGCCGCGCAGGCAGGCCAGCACGAACGGGTCGCGCGGCCGCTGCCACAGGTAGAGGTCGCGCAGCACGCCCACCTCGGCCCCGTGGTGGATGAACTCGTCGAGGATGTGCAGGGCGAACGCCGTGCCGTCGTGCTCGGCGTAAGGGCCGGCGACGGCGCCCAGCGGGCGGGTCAGGTCGTCCGCGTTCACGGAGGCCAGGCGGCGGCGCCACACGTCGTAGGCGTGCTCCAGCGCGCGCAGCGCCTCACTCGCGGACCCGGGGACGACGGCCCGGCCGTCCTGCGGCGCGGGCTCCTGGCCGAACCAGGTGGCGGTCCGTTCCGCCTGGAGAAGGTCGATGACGTGGGCGAGCCGCCAGGCGATCGTGGTGAACGGCGCGGGCTCGGGCGGCAGCGGCGACCTGTCGGCGACGGGGGAGCCGTCCTCGCCGGGACGGATCGTCCAGCAGCCGGGCACCGGCTCCCACAGGTACTCGTCGTCGCTCAGACCGTCGAGGCGGACGCGCAGCCGGTTCCACGCGTCGTCGGACAGGCTCAGCAGGTTCTCCGGGAGAGCGGTCATGGACAGCACCGTACGCCGCGAACCCTTGGGTAGGGTCGAGACATGCGACTCATCAAGAGCCGGTATGTGCCCCTGGCGTTGTTCGCCCTCGGCGTGTTCGCCGCCGGGTGCGGCGAGGTCAACAACACCATCGACAAGGCCCAGGCGTGCCTGGAGGCGCCGAAGATCGTCACCGACCTGGCCGCCCAGGTCAAAAACCTGACCGACGACCCCAAGGCCATGGAGCAGGCGCTCGACGACGCCGCGGGCAAGCTCAACGACGTGGCCGACAAGGCCGCCAACACCACGCTCAAGCAGGCGTCCGAAGACCTTGCCAAGACTTTGAGCGGGATCGACGTCAACGATGTCAACGGCGCGGTCGACGCGGCCCAGAAGGTGGGCACGGAAACGGCCGACTACGTGGCGCAGGTCGCCAAGGCCTGTAGCTGATTCCCTGGATCTCTAGGGGAAAAGGGGACGAATTAGCCTATAAGGCATGGAACCCGACCCGCGTTTCACCTTGGCCAACGAACGCACCTTCCTCACCTGGCTGAGCACGGCGCTGGCGCTCAGCGCGGGCGGGGTCGCCATGGCGGCGGTGCCCGCCGACGTGTTCGTGCCGTGGGTACGCACCACGCTGGCCGTCATGCTCGTGACGCTGTCCGCGCTGGCGGCGGGCATGGCCTACCCGCGCTGGCGCAACATCCAGCGCGCCCTGCGCGACCAGGCGCCTCTCCCGCCGCCCGCCCTCGCGGCCGTCTTCGGCTACGGCGTCGCCGCGGTGGCCGTCATCGCCCTGGTCCTCATCATCCTGTCGGTCTAGATGTCCCAAGAGATCTGGGATCAGGGGCTGCAGAGCGAGCGCACCAGGCTCGCCTGGGTCCGTACCGGCGTGGCGCTGTCGACGGGCGGACTCGGCGCGGCCGGGCTCGCGGTCCGGCACGGCCTGCCGGCCCTCGCGACCGCGGGCTTCGCGCTCGCCGCGCTCTGCGGCGGCGTCCTGCTCATCAGGACCGGCGTGCGCTTCCGCCGGGTGCAGCAGGCGCTGCACGGCGGCCGTCCCATCGACGCCGGGCTCGACGCGCTGTTCGCCTGGCTCGGCACGCTCAGCGTGGTCATGGCGGCGTTCGTGTTCGTGTTCACCGTCAGGTGACCCCGGGTTGCGACGCCGCGGAGGGGAGGCGGACACTCGAAGTAAAGGGGGTGACCTCAGTGGAGGAAGAACGCAGAACGCTGCCATTCGAGTGCCGCGGCTGCTGGCACGTGTGGGAAGAGGACTACCTCGTCCGGCACATCGACGACGAGCACGGGAACGCCGCTGAGATCTGGCTGCGCGACGGGCTCGTCGTGCCGCCTCCGTCGTCGGGCGTGATCTGCCCGCACTGCGGCTGTCAGCAGGCGACCACGTTCCCGGCCGGCTATCTCGCGCATCATCCGGAGCTGTTCCGGTCGGCCGAGCCCGTCGCGCCGGACGCGACGCCGCTGCTCAGCCCGGTGCCGCCCCGACGCCCGTACTGACAAGTGCGAAAAAGCAGTGGTAAACCATGACACTTGGTAAGCGTTTCGTAGCTTGAAGTGTCATAAGGGGCTCCTTGCGGAGGGCCGCGGGCGGGCGGAGACTCAGGTCTAGACCACTCCGCCGAATCCCAGCCGGGGGTGATCCTCGTGCGCGACGGGTTCGAGACCCGCGAGACCTGGCCCTTCGAGTGCCTGCGCTGTCTGCGCGTCTGGGAGGAGGAATTCGTCGTCCGGCACATCGCCGACGACCACGGCAACGAGGTCGAGGTCTGGCTGAGCTCCGGCGTGGCCGTGCAGCCCCCCTGGTCGGGCACGTGTTGCCCCGGGTGCGGCGCCTATGACGTGACGTCGTTCCCCAGCGGCTACCTGGCCCGGCATCCCGAGCTCAGGCCGGAGCCCGAGTTCCCGCCCGAGTTCCGGCCCGAGCTGGTGCCCGACCTGGTGCCCGACCTCGGCACCGCGTCGGGTCCCGGCCTGGAGGAGCCAGAGGCGCCCGTTCCCGGGGCGCCTCTGGCCGGGCGGTTACTCGTCGCGATCGGGGTGCCGGTGGCCCTGTTCGTGGGCTACGAGCTGTACGCGAACCTCGCGGCCGTCACGCACGGGCACCACTAGCTGAGGCTCTCCAGCCACGCCCGGTGCAGCCCGGCGAAGCGGCCCGAGGCGGCGATGAGCCGGTCAGGCGGGCCGTCCTCGACGATCGAGCCGCCCTCCATCACCAGCACCCGGTCGGCGATCTCCACCGTCGAGAGCCGGTGCGCGATGATCAGCGCGGTACGGTCGGCGAGGATCGTGCGCAGCGCCCGCTGCACCAGCCGCTCGCTCGGCACGTCGAGGCTGGAGGTGGCCTCGTCGAGGATGAGCACCGCGGGATCGGCGAGGAACGCCCTGGCGAACGCGATCAGCTGCCGCTGGCCCGCGGACATGCGGCCGCCGCGCTTGCCGACCTCGGTGTCGTACCCGTCGGGCAGGCCGGCGACGAACTCGTGGGCGCCGATCGCCTTGGCCGCCTCCCGCACCTGGCGGTCGGTGGCGTCCGGCTTGCCGAACCTGATGTTGTCGGCCACCGTGCCGCTGAACAGGAAGTTCTCCTGCGTCACCATGACCACGGCCTGGCGCAGCGTGGCCTCGTCCAGGTCGCGCAGGTCGACGCCGTCGAGCAGGACGCGGCCCGCCGTCGGGTCGTAGAAGCGGGAGATCAGCTTGGCCAGCGTCGTCTTGCCCGCGCCCGTCGCGCCGACCAGCGCCACGCTCTGCCCGCCCGGGATCGTCAGGTCGAGGCCGGGCAGGATCGGCATCTCCTCGACGTAGGCGAACCTGACGTCCTCGAAGCGCACCTTGCCGCGCGTACGGGGGATCGCGACGGGCCGCCGCGGCTCGGGCACGCCCGGCTCCTCCTCCAGCACCCCGGACAGCTTCTCCAGGGCCGCGCCCGCCGACTGCAGCGTGTTGTAGAACTGGCTGAGCTCCTGCATCGGCTCGTAGAACTGCCGCAGGTACAGCAGGAACGCGGCCAGCACGCCGATCGTGATCTCTTCGTGGATCGCCAGGTAGCCGCCGTAGAGCAGCACCCCGCCCACGGTCAGGTTGCCGATCAGCTTGATGCCGAACATGAACTCCGCGCCCAGCACCATGCTGCGCGCGTTGGCGTCGCGGTAGTCGTCGTTGAGCTGGGCGAAGATCTCCTGGTTGCGCGGCTCCCTGCGGAACGCCTGGACCGCGCGGATGCCGGTCATCGACTCCACGAAGTGCACGATCACCAGCGCGACCGTCTCCCGCGTACGCCGGTAGACGATCACCGACTGCCGCCGGAACCACCGCGTGAACAGCAGCAGCAGCGGCAGCGGCACCAGCGCCACCAGGCCGAGGTGCACGTCGAGGATCAGCAGCAGCGCCGCCGTGCCGAACATCGTCAGCACGGCCTTGACCAGCCCGTCGAACCCCGACTGGAGCAGCTCGGAGATGGCCTCGATGTCGGAGGTCAGCCGGGAGATGACCCGGCCCGAGGTGTACTTCTCGTGGAAGCTCAGCGACAGCCGCTGGAAGTGGTCGAACACCCTCCTGCGCAGCTCCAGCAGCACGCTCTGGCCGATCCTGCCCGACAGGCGCAGGAACGCCTGGCGGGTGAGCGCCTGCGTGAGGGCCGCGAAGAGGATCACCCCGACCACGGTCAGCAGGATCCGAGGCCCGGATCCGTTGGCCATGGGCGGGATGCCGTCGTCGATGCCCACCTTGACCAGGTACGGGATCGCGAGCCCCGCCGCGTTCGAGACCACGATGATCGCGGTGAGCAGCGCGATGGCCTTGCGGTAGGGGCGCAGCAGGTCGCCGAGCAGCGTGCGGGAGCGCTCCCGCAGCAGCACCGACACCTTCTCCGGCAGCTCGTCCTGCTCCTCGGAGGCGACGCCGCGCCAGGAGGTGGGAGCGGTGGTCGTCATCGCAGCGCTCCTTCCGAGGGGTCGAAGTCGGCGTCCTGGGCCAGCAGCTCCCGGTACTCGGGCACCTCGGCCAGCAGCTCGTGGTGCCGCCCGACGTGGGTGATCGTGCCGTCGCGCAGCAGCGCCACCTTGTCGGCCAGCAGCACCGTCGAGGCGCGGTGGGCGACCACGATGCCGGTCGCCTCGCGCAGCACGTGCCGCAGCGCCTCCTCGACCAGCGCCTCGGTCTCCACGTCGAGCGCGGACAGGGTGTCGTCGAGGACCAGGACCCGGGGCTTGCTCAGCACGGCGCGCGCCAGGGCGAGCCGCTGCCGCTGGCCGCCGGACAGGGACAGGCCCTGCTCGCCGATCCGGGTGTCGAGGCCCCATGGCAGGTCGTACACGAAGGTCGCCTGCGCGGTCTGGACGGCGGCGGCCAGCTCCTCCTCGGAGGCGTCGAGCCGGCCGAGCATGAGGTTCTCGCGCACGCTCATCGAGAACAGCGTCGGCTCCTCGAACGCGGTCGCGACCAGCGAGCGCAGCGTCTTCAGGTCGAGGTCGCGCACATCCTCGCCGTCGATGGTGACCCGGCCGGAGGTGGGGTCGATCAGCCGGGGCACCAGCGCGGTCAGGGTCGTCTTGCCCGCGCCGGTCGCGCCGACGACGGCGACCGTCTCGCCGGGCCGCACGTCCAGCCAGACGTCGCGGAGCACCGGCGCGTCGGCGCCGGGGAAGGTGAACCCGACGCCCTCGAACCGCAGGTGGCCGTGCGGCCGGTCGATCGTGCGGGTGCCGCCCTCGATGGCCGGGACGGTGTCCATGACCTCCATGACGCGGTCGGCCGAGGTCATCGCCTCCTGGGCCATGGCGAGGATGTAGCCGAGGCTCGCGATCGGCCAGACGAGCTGGAGCATCAGGGTGGTGAAGGCGACCAGCGTGCCCAGCGTCATCGAGCCGCCGCCGACCGCGAGGGCGCCGAGCAGCAGCACCAGGGCGAGCGTGACGTTGGGGATCACTTCGAGGAAGGCGAAGAACTTGGCCGACAGGTTGGCCTTGTCGACCGAGGTGCCGTAGACCTTGCGCGCCGCCTCGTCGTAGCGGTCGAAGACGTGGTGGCGGCGGCCGAAGGCCTTGATCGTACGGATGCCGATGGCCGATTCCTCGACGAGCGTGGCGAGGTCGCCCTGCTCGTCCTGGACCTGGCGGGAGATCTTGATGTAGCGCTTCTCGAACCGCAGCGACGTCCACACGATCGGCACGGAGGAGGCCAGCACCAGCAGCCCGAGCGGCCAGTACTTGTTCAGCAGCAGCACGGTCACCGTGACGAGCTGCAGGATGTTCATGACCAGGAACAACATGCCGAATCCGAGGAAACGGCGGATCGTGGACAGGTCCGTCGTGGCCCGCGACAGTAACTGGCCCGACTGCCAGTCGCCGTGGAAGCCCATCGGGAGGCGTTGCAGGTGCTCGTACAGGTCGTCGCGGATCGCGGTCTCCAGGCCGAGCACGGGCTTGACCTGGGTCCAGCGGCGCAGGAAGATCAGACCGGCTTCCACGATCCCCACGCCGAGCGCGATGAGCCCGAGAGGGAGCAGCCCGTCGGAGTCGCCGCGCGTCACGGGTCCGTCGATGACCTGTTCGCTGATCAGGGGGAGCGCGATGCTCGCGCCGATGCTGAGGATCGCGGCCGCCCAGATGAGCACCAGTCTGGCGGCGTACGGGCGGAGGTAGGACTTCATCCGCCACAGGGAGTTGGAGGAGAGCAGGGGACGGCGAGGTGTGTCAGTGTCGGGAGGCATCCCATCCAGGTTAATACGTGGGATCAACCCATTTTCTGCCGCGTATGCCGAGGTTTTCGCAGGTGACGTGCGGAAACGGGTAACCCCATGAATTTCCGGAGGACCCTCACCTTCGTCGTCATGTGCGCGGGCATGTTCTTCGTCCTGCTCGACGTCACCATCGTGAACGTGGCGCTCCCCTCGATCGGCCGCGGCACCGGCGCCGCCGAGGTGGCCGACCTCCAGTGGGTGGTCGACGCCTACCAGCTCACCCTCGCCGGCCTGCTGCTGGCCGGCGGCACCCGCGGCGATCGCTACGGGCACCGGCGGGTCGTCACCGCGGGCTTCGCGGTATTCGGCCTG
>JABFVJ010000155.1 GCA_013362835.1 Nonomuraea sp.
CGTGACACTTTCGAGACGTTGCCCTGGCCGCGCTGGCTAACCGGTTCAACCGGGCCTCTCGATGGACCGGGCCAAGACGCCTCTCACGACCCTTTGGTTTACTCACATCTCACGGCAATCTTGTAAATATCAGGACACGGGGGTTCCGGCCGCACCAGAATGCGGTGCCATCCAGCGTCCATCGCAACTGGAGGAAGCCCCCCATGCGCAGACCCCTAGGGGTACTCGCCGGCCTCGTGAGCCTGGCTGCACTCTGTACGCCGATGACCACCGCCGAGGCGGCCACCACGGGCGAGGCCGCGAGCCGGTGCCGCGTCACCGTGGCCAAGCCCCGCGTCACCGACACCGCCAGGATCGTCTCCTCGGCCGCCCGCCGCGGCTGCCGTACGGACGCGCTGCTGCGCATCCGGATCAAGCGCGCCGTCCCCGGCCCCGACCGCGTCGTCAAGAGCGGCGCCACCAGGTCCGGCCGCCTCTCGCTCGCCGTGCCCTGCGCGCCCGGCGTCTACTACGCGGTCGCCACCGACTACCGCGGCCGCACCGCCACGTCCAGGGCGGCCCGCCTGACCTGCTCCCCCACGTCCACGCCCACCCCCACTCCCACCGCGTCACCCACCGCCACCCCCACCCCGACGGGCGGCACCGGCACGGGCGGCAGCGCCGAGGAGAACGAGGTCCTGCGCCTGACCAACGCCGAGCGCGCCAAGGGCGGCTGCCGCCCGCTCGCCAACGACCCGCAGCTGCACACGGCGGCGGCCGGCCACTCCGCGGACATGGCGGCCAAGGGCTACATGGACCACACCTCGAAGGACGGCCGTACCTTCATGGACCGGATCAGGGCGGCCGGCTTCACCGGCGGCTCGGCCTTCGCCGAGAACATCGCCTACGGCCAGCGGACCGCGGCCGACGTGGTGAGCGCCTGGATGAACAGCTCGGGCCACCGCGCCAACATCATGAACTGCGCGTACACGCTGATCGGCGTGGGCGCCGCCAGGAACGCCCGCGGCACCGTCTACTGGACGCAGGACTTCGCGGCCAGATGACCTTGTGGAGTGCCCCGCCTGCGGTCAGACCAGCGTCTCCCGCAGGCGGGCCATCTCGCCGGCGATCGTGGCGACCGTCCAGTGGGCGTTGAGCCCGCTCGGGTTCGGCAGCACCCACACGCGGGCCTCGCCCACCCGCTCGGGCTGCGGCCCGATGACCGCCTTGGGCCGGGCGAAGGCCGTCCGGTACGCCGAGATGCCGAGCACGGCCAGCACCCGCGGCCCCGACGCGGCCACCTTCCCGGCCAGCCGCAGCCCGCCTTCCACCAGCTCCTCCCGGCTCAGCTCCGACGCCTTGGCGCTGGCGCGCGGCACGATGTTCGTGATGCCCAGCCCGTACGAGGGCAGCAGGTGCTGCTCGGCGGGGGCCAGCAGTCGCGGCGTGAAGCCGGACAGGTGGAGCGCGGGCCAGAACCGGTTGCCGGGGCGGGCGAAGTGGTGGCCGGTGGCCTCGGACATGAGGCCGGGGTTGATGCCGCAGAACAGCACGTTCAGACCGGGACCGAGCACGTCGTCGAGCACGTGCCGGAGATTAGCCGACCGAGGGCGGTGGTCAGCCCATTTCTTCGAGCCTGCGCCCCTTGGTCTCCTTGACCCACTTGGTGACGAACAGGAAGGACAGCAGCGCGAAGAAGGCGTACATGGCGTAGGTGAGCGGCAGGTTCCACTCCGACAGCGCCGGGAACGAGACCGTGATCGCCCAGTTGGCGAGCCACTGGGCGGCGGCGGCCAGGCCGAGCGCGGCGGCGCGGATGCGGTTGGGGAAGATCTCGCCGAGCAGGACCCAGACCACGACGCCCCAGGACAGCGCGAAGAACAGCACGAACACGTTGGCCGCCACCAGCGCGATCGGCCCCTGCGGACTCGGCAGCGAGACCGTGCCGCCCACGTCCCGCGCCGCGCTGAACGCCCACGCCGCCGTGGCCAGCGAGACCGCCATCCCGGCCGAGCCGACCAGCAGCAGCGGCTTGCGGCCGATCTTGTCGACCAGCGAGATCGCGACGAACGTGCCGACGATGTTGATGATCGAGCTGGAGAAGCTGATCAGCAGCGAGTTGGCCTGGTTGATGCCCACCGACTGCCACAGCACGGACGAGTAGTAGAAGATCACGTTGATGCCGACGAACTGCTGGAACACCGACAGCACGATGCCGATCCAGACGATCGGCAGCAGGCCGAGCGCGCGCCCGCGCAGGTCCTTCAGCCCTGGCACGCGCTCGGTCCGCAGCACGTGCTGGATCTCGGCGAGGCGGGCGTCGAGGTCGACGTCGTCGCCCTCGACCTCGGCCAGCACCTCGCGCGCCTTCTTCGACCGGCCCGACATGACCAGGTAGCGCGGCGACTCGGGGATGGTCGAGGTGAACAGGAAGTACAGCAGGGCCGGCACCGCGCACGCGCCCAGCATCCACTGCCAGGCCTGCAGCCCCCACAGCTCGTTGTTCACGTCGCCGCCGGCCAGCTTGGCGATCAGGTAGTTGACCAGCTGCGACACCGCGATGCCGAGCACGATGGCGAGCTGCTGGAACGAGCCCAGCCTGCCCCGGTAGGCGGGCGGCGCGACCTCGGCGATGTAGGCGGGCCCGAGCACCGAGGCCATGCCGATGGCGAAGCCCGCGATGACCCGCCACAGCGCCAGGTCCCAGATGGCGAACGGCAACATCTGCCCGATCGAGCTGACGGTGAACAGCGCCGCCGCCACCTGCATCGAGCGCGTACGTCCCCACCGGTCGGCCAGGCCGCCCCCGATCCAGGCGCCGAGGGCGGAGCCGAGCAGCGCGATGGCCACCACGAAGCCGATCTGCACCGCCCCGACCTGGAAGTGCCGCTGGATGCCGGTGACCGCGCCGTTGATGACCGAGCTGTCGTATCCGAACAGGAACCCGCCGATCGCCGCCGCCGCGGCGATGAACACGACGTGGCCCAGGTGTTCATGGTGGGTGTACTGAGTAGCCATAAAGGTCCCTCCCCCGTGATCAGGGACATACCCGGCGGCCCTCTCAGTAGCGCCACGCTTACCCAACCTTGAGCTAAAGGCGCGGGTCCACGGGCTCGGACTCCAGGGCGAGCACGGCGAAGACCGGCTCGTGCACCCGCCAGCCAGGCTCCCCGTCGGCCAGCCGCGACAGCGCCTCCAGGCCGAGCGCGTACTCGCGCAGCGCGAGCGAGCGCTTCTTGCCGAGGAAGCGCCGGCGCAGCACGTCGAGGGACTCGGTGTAGTCGGGCCCGTAGACGATCCGCAGGTACTCGCGGCCCCGCACCTTCACCCCGGGCTGGACCCGGCCCGGCGCGTACGCGGCCGGCTTGACCACCATGCCCTCGCCGCCCGCCGCCGTCAGCGACTCCCACCACGCGGTCGCGACGGCCCGGGACTCCGGCGAGTCGAGGGTGACGAACACGTGCCGGGTCGGGGTGATCAGCGGCGAGTCGAGCAGCCCGAGCGTGGACAGGTGCCAGGCGTGCGGCTCCAGGGCCGTCGCCCGCCCCTCGCAGGCCAGGATCTGGAACGGCGCCAGCGTGATGCCCTCCAGCCCGTCGACCGGCCGGCAGTAACGCGCATACGCGTCGCGGAACAGGGCAGCGTTCCCGGAGCGGCGTCGGGTGCGGGTCAACAGCTCGCCCACATCCAGCCCGCGCCCGGCCGCCGCCTCAAGAGCCGTGACCGCCTCGGGCAGCGCCGCCCGCGCGGCCGCCCCCACCGAGGCGTACTGCGACCTGATCAGGTCGCCCGCCTTGGCCGACCAGGGCAGCAGCTCGCAGTCGAGCACGACCCAGTCCGAGCCGAGCTCCGCCCACAGCGGCTCGCAGGCCGCGCGCAGCGCGTCGACCAGCGGCGCCATGTGGCGGAAGAACGGCCGCCCGGTGCGGGTGCAGACCATCCCGGCGCTGCCGTCGGTGACGCCGAACCTGGCCGCGGCCACCTCGGGCGTCCGCGCCAGCACGGCGACGGCCCGCGAGCCCATGTGCTTCTCCTCGCACACGACCTCGCGCACCCCGGCGGCGGCGAACTCCTCGAACGCCTCGTGCGGGTGCTCCAGGTAGCCCTCCAGCGACGACGTCTCCGCCGGCGCCATCGTGGGCGGCAGGTAGACCAGCCAGCCGGGGTCCACCGCGAAGCGGCTCATGACCTCCAGCGCGGCGGCCGCGTTCTCCTCGCGCACCTTGATCCGGCCGCCGGACCGGGTCTCGACGTGCCGGGTGCCGATCACGTCGCCGACGTCGAGCATGCCCGGCTCGCGCGAGGGCGCGCCGAGCGGCTTGGCCGGCTCGTACCAGACCCGCTCGGCCGGGACCTGGACGATCTCGCGTTCCGGGTAGCGCAGCGCGGTCAGGTGGCCGCCGAACACGCAGCCGGTGTCCAGGCAGATCGTGTTGTTGACCCACTCGGGCGTGAGCGTGGGCGTGTGGCCGTAGACGACCATGGCCCTGCCCCGGTACTCGTCGGCCCACGGGTAGCGGACCGGCAGGCCGTACTCGTCGGTCTCGCCGGTGGTGTCGCCGTACAGGGCGAAGGCGCGTACGCGCTTGGAGGCGCGGCCGTGGTAGGACTCCTTCAGCCCGGCGTGGGCCACGACGAGCCGGCCGCCGTCCAGGCGGTAGTGGCTGAGCAGGCCGTCCATGAACGTCCTGGCGCGCTCGGCGAACTCGGGCGGCTGCGCGGCGAGCTGGTCCAGCGACTCGCGCAGGCCGTGCGCGACGGTGACCTTGCGGCCGTTCATCGCGCGGACGAGCTTCTGCTCGTGGTTGCCCGCCACGCAGATCGCGGTGCCGGCCTCGACCATGTCCATGACCAGGCGCAGCACGCCCGGCGTGTCGGGCCCCCGGTCCACCAGGTCGCCGACGAACACGGCGGTGCGCCCCTCGGGGTGCGAAAGGCCGCGCCAGCCCAGCTTCGCCAGCAGCGTCTCCAGCTCGGAACGGCAGCCGTGGACGTCGCCGACGATGTCGAACGGCCCGGTCAGCTCGGTCCTGTCCGACCACGCCTTCTCGTACGCGATCGTCGCGTTCTCGATCTCCTCCAGGCCGCGCAGCACGTGCACCCGCCTGAACCCGTCGCCGGAGATCTTGGAAAGGGACCGGCGCAGCTCCTTGCGCTGGCGGATGACCACGCCGGGGCCGAAGTCGCGGTCGGGACGCGCCTCGTTGCGCGTGATCGCCACCTCCTCGGGCGTGTCGAGCACGATCGCGTCGGCCAGCACGTCGTGCCGCCTGGCCAGGTCGATGAGGCTCTTGCGGGCGGCGTACTGGACGTTGGTGGCGTCCACGACCGTGAGCAGGCCCCTGGACAGGCGTACGCCGACGATGTGGTGCAGCAGGTCGAACGCGGCCGGGGTGGCGGCCTGGTCGTTCTCGTCGTCGGCGACCAGGCCGCGGCAGAAGTCTGAGGAGATGACCTGCATGGGCTTGAAGTGCCGGCGCGCGAAGGTGGACTTGCCGCTGCCGGACACGCCGACGAGCACCACGAGGGACAGCTCAGGAACGCTGATCACGGGTGAACACTCCCATCTGGGTGGGCGGGCCGACCTCGGGGTCCTCCGCGCCGACCGGTTCGATCGCGACCTGGTAGCCGTACCGGGCGGCCACTCCGGCGGCCCAGGCGGCGAACTCCGCGCGGGTCCACTCGAAGCGGTGGTCGGAGTGGCGCAGGCCGGTCAGGAACTCGTAGCGGACGTTGTACTCGACGTTGGGCGTGGTGACGAGCACGTGGCCCGGCCTGGCGCGGCCGAACACGACCCGTTCGAGCGCGGCCAGGCGCGGCGGGTCGACGTGCTCGATCACCTCCATGAGCACGGCGGCGTCGTAGCCCGACAGGCGCTTGTCGGTGTAGGTGAGCGCGCCCTGGAACAGGGTGAGCCGGGCGCGCTTGGCGTCGGGCATGCCGTCCAGGCGCAGCTTGCGGGCGGCGATGGTGAGCGCCATCGAGGAGACGTCCATGCCGCCGACCCTGGCGAACCTGGGCCGGGCCAGCAGCGCGGCGACCAGCTCGCCCTGTCCGCAGCCGAGGTCGATCACGCTGACCGCCCCGAGCTCTTCGAGCCGGCGCAGCACGGCCTCGCGCCGCAGCACGTTCAGCGGCTTGGCCTTCTCCTCCGGCTCGGGGGCGTCCTGGGCCTCGGCCTCCTCGGCGATCGGGGGCTCCAGCTGCTCCTCGGTCTCGTCGCCCAGCTCGGCGAGCCTGGCCAGGGCGGTACGGGCCAGCGCCCGGCGCCGTCCCATGTAGCGCCGCGTGATCAGCCCGCGCTCCGGGTGCCCGCCGAGCCAGCCCTCACCGGCCCTGATGAGCTTGTCGACCTCGTCGGGCGCGATCCAGTAGTGCTTGCCGTCGTCGAGCACGGGCAGCAGCACGTACAGGTGGTTGAGCGCGTCGGCGACGAGCACGGTGCCGCGCAGGGTGAGGCGTACGTAGCGGGAATCTCCCCATTCGGGGAAGCCCTCGTCGAGCGGCAGCGCCTCCGCCTCCACCGTCCACCCCAGCGGCTCGAACAGCCGCCGCGCGAGGTCGGAGCCGCCCCGGCAGGGCAGCGCGGGCAGCCGCACCTCCAGCGGCAGCGGCGTGCCCGGCAGGTCGGGCCTGGCCTTGCACCGGCCCGCCCGCGCGGTGCGGAACACGTCGGCGAGCGCCACGGCCAGCAGCGACGAGGCCGCGTACGGCCGGTCGTTGACGTACTGCG
>JABFVJ010000362.1 GCA_013362835.1 Nonomuraea sp.
ACGCAGGCCGCGATCATGACGGCCAGCACCGCCGGGTAGCCCCAGACCTGCTTGGTCTCGGGCATGAAGTCGAAGTTCATGCCGTAGATGCCGGCGATCATCGTCGGCACGGCCAGGATGGCCACCCAGGACGAGATCTTGCGCATGTCCTCGTTGGCCAGCGCGTTGGAGCGGGCGAGCGCGGCCTGCAGTATCGAGCTGCACAGCTCGTTCGAGGACTCGACCTGCTCGCAGACGCGGGACAGGTGGTCGCCGACGTCGCGGAAGTACTCGCGCATCTCCGAGGGGATCACGCGGCGCTGCGGCAGCGCCGACAGCGGGGACTGCAGCGGCATGACCGCCCGCTTCATCTCCAGCATCTCCCGCTTGAGCTGGTAGATCCGGTTGATGTCGCGGGAGCTGACGTCGGCGAAGACGGTCGCCTCGACCTCTTCGAGCTCCAGCTGCATCAGGTCGGCCACCTGGAGGTACTGGTCGACGACGTGGTCGGCGATGGCGTGCAGCACGCCGGCCGGCCCGCGGTTCATCAGTTTGGGCTTGTCCTCAAGGCGCTCGCGGACGAGGGTGAGCGGGCAGTGCTCCCCATGACGCACGGTCACCACGAAGTCGACGCCGAGGAACACCATGATCTCGCCGGTGGCGATGATCTCGCTGTTGGCGGTCAGCTCGTCGTGGTCGAGGTAGGCGACGGTCTTCAGCACCATGAACAGGGACTCGCCGTACCGCTCGACCTTGGGACGCTGGTGGGCCTTGACCGCGTCCTCGACGGCCAGCGGGTGCAGGCCGAACACCTCCGAGAGCCACTCCACCTCGGGAGCCTCCGGCTCGTGCAGCCCCACCCAGACGAACGCGTTCGCGCCGTCGGACGTCTTGTTGTGCTCGCGTACGAGCTCAAGGGATTCGACGATGCCCGGGGCACAGACCTTCTTGCCCGCGATGTAGGCGCCGAACTCGACGATGGAGTCGACAGGAGGCACGCAGACCTCACGCACCGGCTTGGGAAGCGGGCGCGCGGAGACGCGCGGCTGAACAGGGTGACGGTTGATGCGACGGAAAAGCGTGGACGAGCGCATGGCAGTCCCTTTCCGCCCGACCTGGCACGCTCCACGCGCGATGAAAAGTCACCTCAATCGACACAAATGCGTGGAGGCACGATCAGGCTGCCGGATTGGAGTGGTCGGGGGTAACTGGGGTGTACGTGGAAGAGCACGTACTGCTGGGATCACCAGGTTTCATCCCGGACCACCTCCAATCACAAGAGACGCCGCAAAGCCGCCTTAACCTACCACAGGCGGGTGAACCCAAACGACGATACTCGCCGGAGGGCCTTGAGATCAGGGAGAACTCCACAAAAGTACGGCACGGTTCCGGCATTTGCTGTGCCCGAGACCCACGCCGGGCACGGCTCGGAAGCCTGCGACAATGGAGCACGTGCGCGTTCTAGTCATTGGCTCCGGTGGGCGTGAACACGCCCTGTGCCGTTCGCTCAAGCTCGATCCCCAGGTCAGCGAGCTCCACTGTGCCCCCGGTAACGCGGGCATCGAGGACGTCGCGACCGTCCATCCCGTCGATCCCCTCGACCCCGGGCAGGTGGCCGAGCTGGCCCGGCGACTGGGGGCCGACCTCGTCGTGGTGGGCCCCGAGGCGCCGCTCGTCGCGGGGGTGGCCGACGCCGTGCGCGAGGCGGGCATCGCCTGCTTCGGCCCGACGCGGGAGGCGGCCATGCTCGAAGGCTCCAAGGCGTTCGCCAAGGAGATCATGGAGGCGGCCGACGTGCCGACCGCGCGGGCCAGGGTGTGCGAGACCGAGGAGGAGGCCGCGGCGGCCCTCGACGAGTTCGGCGCCCCCTACGTGGTCAAGGACGACGGGCTCGCGGCGGGCAAGGGCGTGGTCGTCACGCGCGACCGCGACCAGGCGCTGGCCCACGCGCGGGCCTGCGAGCGGGTGGTGATCGAGGAGTTCCTCGACGGGCCCGAGGTGTCGCTGTTCGCGCTCTGCGACGGCAGCACGGCGGTGCCGATGCAGCTCGCCCAGGACTTCAAGCGGGCCTACGACGGCGACGAGGGCCCCAACACCGGCGGCATGGGGGCCTACACGCCGCTCCCCTGGGCTCCCGAGGGGCTGACCGAGCAGGTCATGCGCGAGGTCGTGCATCCGACGATCGGCGAGCTGGCCCGGCGCGGGCTGCCGTACCAGGGGGTGCTCTACGTGGGGCTGGCCCTGACGCAGAAGGGGCCGAAGGTCGTCGAGTTCAACGCGCGCTTCGGCGACCCCGAGACGCAGGTGCTGCTCGACCGGCTGGAGACGCCGCTCGGCGGGCTGCTGATGGCGTGCGCGACCGGCGAGCTGGGGCTCGACCCGGTGTTCAGGGGCGGCTCGGCGGTGACCGTGGTGATCGCGGCGGAGAACTATCCCGAGGCGCCGGTCAAGGGCGACGTGATCACGGGCCTGGCGGAGACCGGGCACGCGTACGTGCTCCACGCCGGCACCGGGCGCGGCCCGGGCGGCGAGGTCGTCTCCGCCGGCGGCCGGGTGCTGACCGTGGTCGGCCACGGCCCCGACCAGGAGAGCGCCCGGCGCAACGCGTACGAGCTGGTCGACCGCGTCCAGCTGCGCGGCTCCCACCACAGGACGGACATCGCCCGATGAAGCACCTGCACTCCGGCAAGGTACGCGACCTCTACGAGACCGACGACGGCCTGCTGCTGATGGTCGCCTCCGACCGCCTCTCGGCCTTCGACTACGTGCTGGAGCCCGACATCCCCGACAAGGGCGCCATCCTCACGCAGATGTCGCTGTGGTGGTTCGACCAGCTCAAGGACGTCGTGCCCAACCACGTCGTGGCCAGGGGCGACGAGGCCCGCAGCGTGCTGTGCCGGCCGCTGCGCATGGTCCAGGTGGAGTGCGTGGCCCGGGGCTACCTCGCGGGCGGCGGCCTGTCGGAGTACCGGACGACCGGCGCGGTCTCCGGGGTGCCGCTGCCCGAAGGACTGGAGGACGGCTCCCAGCTGCCCGAGCCGATCTTCACGCCCTCGACGAAGGCGCCCATGGGCGAGCACGACGAGCCGATCTCCTTCGAGCAGGTGGTCGAGCAGGTCGGCGCGGAGACCGCCGATCAGCTCCGGCGCATCACGCTGGAGGTCTACACGCGCGGCGCGGAGATCGCCCGCGAGCGCGGCATCATCCTGGCCGACACCAAGATCGAGCTGGGCTGGGACGCCGACGGCGTGCTGACGCTGGGCGACGAGGTGCTGACGCCGGACTCGTCGAGGTTCTGGCCGGCCGACGAGTGGAAGCCGGGCCGCGCACAACCTTCTTTCGATAAGCAATATGTACGCGATTGGCTACTCTCGCCCGAATCTGGATGGGACAAATCCTCCGGAAACCCCCCACCTCGACTTCCCGACCATGTGGTCGAGCGCACCAGGCAGCGATACCTAGAAGCGTATGAGCGCGTCACGGGAGCTTCCTTTAGCGGATGATTCGGCTGGGTCATGTGGTGTTAGCGACTACTGTTGGCCCGATCGAGCCTCACCGTTGATTTCAAGGAGCCGCACGAATGGTCCGTTACCGCGTGCGCGGTGGCAACGCACTGCGTGGAACCGCGTTCATCCAGGGCGCGAAGAACGCCGTGCTTCCCATGATCGGCGCGGCTCTCCTCGCGCCGAAGGGCCGCACCGTCCTCCGCAACGTGCCGATCATCGAAGACGTCCGTCGCGCGGTCGAGCTGGCCGAGGCGATCGGCGCGTACGTGGAGCTGCACGAGTCCGAGCGCACGCTGGTCATCGACGCCTCCAGGCTGAACAGCGCCGTGCTGCCCGCCGAGATCGCGCGCAGGTTCCGCGGCTCGGTGCTGTTCACCCCCGCGCTGCTCCACCGGCTGGGTGAGGCGATCGTCGAAGGGGTCGGCGGCTGCAACCTCGGCAGCCGCAACCTCGACTTCCACTACCTCGGCTACAAGCGGCTGGGCGCGGTCGTCGACGAGGGCGAGACCGTCATCCACGTCAAGGCGAGCGGCCTGACCGGCGCGACCCTCTACCTCGACACGCCCTCCCACACCGGCACCGAGAACCTCATCATGGCCGCCGCCCTGGCCAAGGGCACGACGGTGATCGAGAACGCGGCCCTTGAGCCCGAGGTGCTCGACGTCATCGACATGCTCACCAAGATGGGCGCGCGCATCAGCGGCGGCGGCACCGGGTTCATCACCGTCGAGGGCGTGGAGGAGCTGCACGCCGTCGAGCACACCGTGATGCCCGACCGGCTCGACGCGGGCGTGTTCGCGATGGCCGCGGCGATCACCGGGGGCGAGCTCAGCCTCGTCGGCACCGGCCTCGACCTGGGCGTCGTGCGCTACAAGCTGGAGCAGATGGGCGTCGACTTCGCCCGGCAGGGCGCGGTGCTGCACGTGCGGTGCGACCGTACGCTGCGGCCGATCAACATCATCACCGACACCTATCCCGGGTTCGCGACCGACCTGCAGTCGCCGATGATGACCGTGGCCGCGCTGGCCGACGGCACCAGCTACATCCACGAGCGCATCTTCGACGGCCGCTTCGCCCTCGCCGGCGAGCTGAACAAGATGGGCGCCGACGTCGAGGTCGACGGCAGCAGGGCGGTCGTGCGCGGCCGGACCCCGCTGAAGGGCGCGGAGGTGACGGCCCACGATCTTCGCTCGGGAATCGCGCTCGTGCTCGCCGGTCTCGCCGCCGAAGGCGAGACCGTGATCGAGTCGGGATACCTCATCGACCGCGGCCACGCACATCTCGCGGCGCGAATGCGCGCGCTCGGCGCGGACATTACACGAGAGATTTCCGAGCACTAAAAAACGTGAGAAATACCTCGTTGAGCTGCTAAGACATCTTGTCGGGCGGTCAACCAGAACGACTTTCCGGAAAAGTCGGGCGTGACATTACGGCCCCCGCGAGCGATCGTTCCAAAAGAGAGCACTGCAACGGACGGCAGGATGGGACGAACATTGGTCGAGAGGGCCGAAGAAACTCCCCGAGTGTCACGCCCGGGCGCTATGACACCGGACCTCACCATCGGCGTGGTCGGACCACACGACCTTGTCGAGCGAGTCATGCTGATGGGTCACGCCGCGGCACCGCTGCCGTGTCGCCTGGTCGCCGCGGCCTACCGCGACGAGCAGGAGGCGCCCGACAAGGTGACACGGCTCGGTCCCGGTGTCGACGCATGTCTGTTCGCCAGCCCGGTCCCTTATGACCTGGCCAGGCGTTCCGGCGTGCTGACGATGCCCGCGACGTACGTGCAACTCGGCGGAGCGGCATTGGTGGCGGCGTTGGCGAAGGCCGCGCTGGACACTCGAATGGACCCGCAACGGGTCAGCGTGGACGTGGTCAGCAGGGCGGATGTCGAGGAGGCGTACACCGATCTAGGGATACCGGCGACAGATGTGCACAGCCGTGACGAGCCGGGAGCCACCGGCACGATCGCGGCCTACCATGAACGACTCGCCCGCCAGGGCGCGACCTCGGGAGCGCTGACGTGCCTGCCCGCGGTGGCCGAACGCCTGCACGCCGCGGGCGTACCGGTCATCAGGATCAGGCCGACCTCGGCCGCGGTCCGTACGGCGCTGCACACCGCGGCGCTGCTCGGGGCGCATCACCGGCTGGAGGAGTCACAGCTCACCGTGGTGCTGGTGGAGGTGCCGACGCTGCGCGAGCCCGTGCGGCGCGCGGCGCCGCGCTACTGGCGCGACGAGCTGCGGCTCTCGCTGCACCGGCTGCTGGTCCAGGAGGCGAACCGGATCAACGCGACCGTCTGGCCGATCGACGATCACAGCTACCTGGTCACCGCGACCAGGGGTTCGATCGCGGCGGCCACCGACGGGTTCAGGGTGCTGCCCTTCGCGGCCAGGATCCGGGACGAGCTGGGGCTGGCCGTCGAGGTGGGCGTCGGCATGGGGCGGACGACACACGACGCGGAGTCACACGCGCGGGCCGCGCTGGCCCGCACGCAAGCGGGCAAACAAGCCCAGGGATTCGCGGTGGACCGCGAAGGGCGGGCCCTCATCCCGGCCCCCCGGATGCCACCGACCGGGTCCACCGCGCTCAAACCCAAGGGCGTGGAGGTACTGGCCAGACTCGCGGCCAAGCTCGAAGGCGGCGACACGGTGGTCGACGCCGAAGGCGCGGGCAAGATGCTCGGGGTGACGCCTCGCACGGCTCGGCGGTTGCTGCGCACGCTGGTTGACGAGGGACTCGCGTGGCCGCTCCCCCCGAACCGCACCCCGCAACCCGGGCGTCCGCGGCAGCTGTACCGCCTCATCGTGGAGAAGCTCGGCCCCCGGTGATCCCCGGTCCCCGCCGCCTCTTTCCCAGGCGGCGGGGCTCTGGGTGTTCTTTGCCGTCTTTACGGCTTCGCCGGGTGGGCCCGGACGCCGTACAGGGCCGGGGGCCTCCAGGGAGACGGGGTCTGAGCCCGCACGTGGCCGGCCGCCGTTACGACGCGCTGTGGAGGTGGTTGGGTGCCTGCTTCTTGACCTGGGGAGTCAAGGGTACAGACTTCCCCTTTGACTCTTGTGAACTTATTGGTTGACCCGAGTAGATCCGGGTATGTTCTCCCACGCCCCCGATCGACGGGATTCGGACGGGGGCACCAAACTCTTCCGATGGCGGCGCATCCGTCGAGACGCTG
>JABFVJ010000462.1 GCA_013362835.1 Nonomuraea sp.
CTTCAGCAGGCCCGCGTTCCGCAGGGCGTGTGCCGCGTCCGCCACCGCGGCGAACGGGAGGTGCGATCGTTCTGCGATGTCCAGCAGGCTGTGGAGGCCGTCGGAAAGATTCAGCACCCACAACATCGCCAGTTGTGCCTGTTTCGTGTCGCTGCGGCCGCCCAGCGATCCGTACAGACCTCGGGCGCCGAGCTGCGGCTCGCCGTACGGGCTGAGGTTCTGGTAGCGGCGGTTGCCCTCCAGGACCCGTACGGCGCTCCACAGCGTCTCCAGGGTGTCCTCCATCGCCTCGGGCCGCACGAAGTCGGGATTGTCGGCCGAGGTGTGATATTCCGGGTAGCTCCCGTAAGGCGTCCTGGTCAGCGAGCCCACGGGCAGGTTGAACCCCGGCGAGCAGTACTGCCGCTCGTCGTAGCCGTAGGGCGAGAAGTCCAGGAGCGTGTGCGGCCTGTCCTTCAGCACGTGCGCGAAGACCTGGTCGATCTCGGCGTCGCCGCGCCTGCTGCGCTTGTAGGTGATCGTTCCGGCGTCGCCGGCGCAGGCCAGGGTGAGGCCGTGCCTGATCCGGTCGGTCCGCTCCCGGTTCAGGGCGAGCCAGGTGATCGCGCCGATGGTGCCGGGCGCGAAGATGAACCGGTAGGTGTACCAGGGGTCGGTCAGCCGCTGGGCGAGCGCCACCGCCACCGCCACCCCGGCCAGGTTGTCGTTGGCCAGCGACGGATGGCAGACGTGGCAGGAGATCAGCACCTCCTCCGAGCTGCTGCCGGGGATCACGTGCTCGCCGTACGTCAGGTGCCCGTCGGCGAGCGTGGAGTCGATCCTGACCTCGTACGGGCCGTCCGCCAGCCCGTCCAGGGTGTTCTGGCTCAGGCAGAAGCCCCAGGTCTCGGCGTAGTAGCTGGTCCGGTACGGGACCAGGTCCGGCTGGTCGGGCAGCGTGTGCAGGTGCCCGCGCAGCTCCTCCAGCGACAGGGTGGCCTCGACCGGCGCGCTGTAGCCGACGACGTGCAGGTTGCTCTCCCGGAAGTCGACCACCTTCCTGCCGTCGGGGTCCTTGATGTACGCGTCGCGGATGGTCCATTCGCGGGGGATCGTCCAGTCGAGGACCTTCGTCCCGGTCGGCACCTCGGTGATCTCCAGCGGGACCGACTCGCCGATGATCTCCAGCGTGCGCCGCAGCCCGTCGCCGGTGATGCTCCTGCACAGCGGGTAGAGCCGCCGGACCAGGTCGTGCATCTCCGCCCCGGTCATGGTCGCAGCGTGTCGTCGACGGTGCCGGACTCGCGCCGGTCGGCGAGCCGGGCCAGCCTGGTGAAACGCCGGTCGAAGTCGTGCCTGGTCAGGCCGTGCTCGCGGTAGGCGTCGATCAGCTCGACGGCGCCCGCCTTGACCGTCCAGCGGGCCTCGTAGCCGAGCGCGGCCCTGATCCGGGAGAAGTCGACCCGGTACGAGCGCGGGTCGGCGCCGGTCTCGCCGGTGATGGTCAGCGTGGAGCCGGGCACCGCGGCGACGACCTCGGCCGCGATCTCGGCCACGGTGACGTTGTTGACCTCGGTGCCCACGTTGAACGCCGTCGCGTGCACGGCCTCGCGCGGAGCGCCGAGCGCGGCGATGAACGCGTCGGCGATGTCCCTGGCGTGCACGAGCGGCCGCCATGGCGTGCCGTCGGACAGCACCCGGACCTCGCCGGTCAGGTGCGCGTGGCCGACCAGGTTGTTCAGCACGATGTCGGCGCGCAGCCGCGGCGAGAACCCGAAGGCGGTGGCGTTGCGCAGGAACACCGGGGTGAAGTCGTCGTCCGCGAGCGCGGCCAGGTCGTCCTCGACCCGCACCTTCGACTCGGCGTACGGCGTCACCGGGCGCAGCGGCGCCTCCTCGTCCAGCAGGTCGCCGCCGCCGGATGCGCCGTAGACCGAGCAGGTGGAGGCGTACAGGAAGCGGCGTACGCCCGCCTCCTTGGCCAGTCTGGCCAGCCGTACGGAGGCGTGGTGGTTGATGTCGTACGTCAGGTCGGGCGCGAGCGCGCCGAGCGGGTCGTTGGACAGCGCGGCCAGGTGGATCACCGCGTCGAAGCCGGCGACGTGCTCGGGGCCGGCGTCGCGCAGGTCCACGGCGTGGGCCTCGACCGCCTCGGGAGCCGGGCCGAGCACGCAGTCGGCGAACAGCCCGGAGTCCAGGCCGACCACCTGGTGCCCGGCCTCGGCCAGCATGGGGGCCATCACGGTGCCCAGGTAGCCCTGGTGGCCGGTGAGCAGTACCCGCATCAGTTCTCCAGATCGACGGTCAGCTTGGATACGTGGAACGCCTCGGCGTACCGGGCGTGGCACTCGATGCCGCGGATACGCGCCAGGCCCAGGAACGCCTCGCGGTCGTACCAGGGGCGGTGCCGCTGGGAGGCGTAGTGGCGCTGGAGCAGGTCCGCCTTCAGCTCCGCCACCTCGGGCGTGAGCGGCTGGTACGCGGACGGCGCGGCGAGGTCGCCGTCCCATTTGACGATCTCGTAGCCGAGCGTCAGGTGGTCGCGGAAGGCCGTCGGCACGAGCTTCGCCAGCCCCCGGTGGTCCTGGTGCGCGTCGCCGCGCCAGGGCGCGAAGATCACCCCGGGCTCCGTACGGCCACGCAGCTCCTCCACCACGGCCTTGGCCTCCTCCCACCGGGCCGGCAGGTAGCCGTCGGGCAGCTTCAGCACGGTGACCCGCAGGTCGGCCCCCGGGCAGAAGTCGGCCAGCGCCGCGCGCTCCTCGTCCTCCCGCCCGGTGCCGCCGCCGGACAGCACCAGCGCGTCCACGCGCAGCCCAGGGCGTGCGGCGCAGACGGTCAGGAGGCTGCCGCCCGCGCCGATCGCGAGGTCGTCGCAGTGCGCGGCGAGCGCCACGACGGACGTGAGGTCTCCCGCGCGCAGCCCGATCACCGGGACCGTTCCCAAAGGGCCCACGGGCGCTCGCCGCGCGAGTACGCCTCGTCGAGCTCCATCCGCTGGTTCACGGTGTCGGTCGGCCGCCAGTAGCCGCGATGCGGGTAGGCCAGCAGCCGCCCGCGCTTGGCCAGCTCGGCGCAGCCGTCGGCGACCAGGTCGCCGTTCTCCGGGATGTGCTCGAAGATCTCCTGGGTCAGCACGAAGTAGCCGCCGTTGACCCACACCGGCATCTCGCTGACCGGGGAGATGCCGCCGACCAGGCCGTCCTCGCCGATGTCCACGCAGTGGAAGGTCTGCGACGGCGGCACGACCATCATCGAGGCGGCCGCGCCCGACTCGGCGAACCGGTCGATGATGTCCGGCAGCGGCGCGTCGGTGAGCACGTCGGCGTAGTTCGCGAGGAACATCTCGTCGCCGCCCAGGTACGAGCGGACGCGCCGGAGTCGTTCGCCGATCGGGGAGTTCGTCCCGGTCTGTACGAACGAGATCGACCAGTCCGAGATGTCGCTCGACAGCAGTTCGACCTTGCCACCGCGTAACACGAAGTCGTTGGAGGTGGCCTCCTGGTAGCCGAGGAAGAAGTCCTTGATGTGGTGGGCGCCGTACCCCAGGCAGAGGATGAACTCGTTGTGCCCGAAGTGCGCGTAGTAGCGCATGACGTGCCAGAGCAGCGGTCGCGGGCCGACGAGCGCCATCGGCTTGGGCACCTCGCCCGGCACACCGGTCCGCATGCGGGTGCCGTAACCTCCGCAGAACAGGACGACCTTCACACGACCTCCAGGTGTGGGATCGGGAAGACCAGACGGCCTCCCCATTCGTGCACATAGGAGAGCTGAGCGGTGAGCTCTTCGCGCAGGTTCCACGGCAGGACGAGCACATAGTCGGGGCGGTCCTGGGCGATGCGCTCCGGCGGAGCGATGGGGATCCTGGTGCCCGGAGTGAACCTGCCGTGTTTGTACGGGTTGCGGTCAACGGTGTAGGCCAGCAGGTCCTGGCGGATGCCGCAGTGGTTGAGCAGCGTGTTGCCCTTGCCCGGCGCGCCGTACCCGGCGACCGTCTTGCCCTCCTCGGCGGCGGTGATCAGGAAGCGGAGCAGGTCGCGGCGGACGCGGGCGACGCGCTCGGCGAACCCGGCGTACCCGGACAGGTCGTGCAGCCCGGCGGCCTTCTCCCTGGCGAGCACGTCGAGCACCCGCTCGGACGGCTCGCCCGAGGGCCGCGCCCACAGCCGGATGGATCCGCCGTGGGTGGGCAGCAGCTCGACGTCCACCAGGGTCAGCCCGCCGCTCGCCAGCGCCCGCTGCGCCGAGGCGACCGTGTAGTACTGGAAGTGCTCGTGGTAGATCGTGTCGTACTGGTTCAGCTCCATGAGCGTGAGCAGGTGCTGGACCTCGATCGACACCCATCCGTCGTCGGCCACCAGGGCGCGCAGGCCCCTCGTGAAGCCGATGACGTCGGGGATGTGCGCGTAGACGTTGTTGGCCACGACCAGGTCGGCGGGACCGTTCCCGTCGCGCACCGACGCGCCGGTCTCCGGCGTCAGGAACGCGGTGAGCGTCGGCACGCCCTTGTCCTTGGCCGCCTGCCCGACGTTGGCCGACGGCTCGATGCCGAGGCACCTGATGCCGCGCTCCACCACGTGCTGCAACAGGTAGCCGTCATTGCTGGCGACCTCCACCACGAACGACGGCTTCAACCGTTCCACGGCCGCGTCCACGAAGCGCCGCGCGTGCTCCACCCAGGAGGCGGAGTAGGAGGCGAAATAGGCATATTCGGTGAACGTTTCTTCGGGCGTGATCAGCGGCGGGATCTGAGCCAGCCAGCAACTGGTGCAGACCCTCAGGTGAAGCGGATAAGTGAGCTCCGGGCGGTCGAGCTGTTCCTCGGTGAGGAAGAGCTCACAGGGCGGTGTCGCCCCCAGATCCACCACGCTGACCAGGTCGTCCGAGCCACACAGCCGGCACGATGTCCTCAACAATGGGCCCCACCCGAAAATGACAAGATTTCCCCCTTTGGCCACCCACAGCCGTACTTCGGGTGAGCGCCAAGGAGTGTTACAAGTGTCTTCATGAAACGCCTGAGCATCGATGGAGCACTGCTCCACACCCCCCGCATCCACCGCGATCCCCGGGGCTCCTTCCTCGAAGGGTTCCGCGCCGCCGACCTGCGGGAGGCGATCGGGCACTCGATCGAGCTGGCCCAGGTCAACTGCTCGGTCTCCCGGCGCGGGGTGCTGCGCGGCATCCACTTCGCCGACGTCCCCCCAGGTCAGGCCAAGTACGTCATGTGCGTGGCCGGCGAGGCCATGGACGTCGTCGTGGACGTACGCGTCGGCTCGCCCACCTTCGGCCGGTGGGAGGCGGTACGGCTGGACGACGTGTCGCGCCAGGGCGTCTACCTCGCCGAGGGCTTAGGCCACGCCTTCATGGCGCTCAGCGAGTCGGCCACGGTCGTCTACCTCTGCTCCTCCCCGTACGACCCGGCGGTCGAGCACGGCATCCACCCGCTCGACCCCGATCTCGCCATCGAATGGCCGCACGGCGTGGAGCCGGTCCTGTCGGACAAGGACCTGGCGGCCCCCACGCTCAAGCAGGCGCTCGACGCGGGGATCCTGCCGTCGTGGTGAGCGTCGTGATCCCGGCCCACAACGAGGCCAAGGTGCTCGGCCGGCTGCTCGACGGCCTGCTCGGCGAGGCCGCGCCCGGCGAGTTCGACGTCGTGGTCGTGGCCAACGGCTGCACCGACGACACGGCCGGGGTGGCGCGGCCGTACGCGGTGCGCGTCCTGACCACGCCGGTGCCGTCCAAGAGCGAGGCGCTGCGTCTGGGCGACGAGGCGGCACGCGGCTACCCCCGGCTCTACGTGGACGCCGACGTCGAGCTCAGCACGGCCTCCGTCCGCGCGCTCGCGGCCGTGCTGTCCGCTCCAGACGGCCCGCTCGCCGCCGCCCCGGAACGGGAGCTGGCCCTGGCCGGCCGCCCGTGGCCGATCCGGGCCTACTACGCCATCTGGACACGGTTGCCGCAGGTGCGCGCCGGGCTGTTCGCCCGGGGCGTGATCGCGGTGAACGGCGCCGGCAACGAACGTGTCCGCGCCCTGCCGCCGGTGATGGCCGACGACCTGGCCGCCTCGCTCGCGTTCGCGCCGGACGAACGGGTGATCGTGCCCGGCGCCCGCGTGGTGATCCAGACCCCGCGCACGTTCGCGGACCTGATGCGCCGCCGGGTACGCGCGATGACCAGCGTGACCGAGCTCGAACAGACCTCGGACACGCCCGGCGAGCGTACGGGCCCGCGCGACCTGCTGGCCATCGTGCAGGCCGAGCCGCGCCTGGTGGCGGCGGCGGCCGTCTTCGCGCTGGTGGCCGTGCTGGCCAGGCGGCGAGCCGCCCACGCGATCCGCGCGGGCGACTACACCACCTGGCTGCGTGACGAGAGCAGCCGGGACTAGCCGACCGGCGTGTTCATGTCGGTGGTGATCTGCGCCGGGGTGAGCGCCTTGTTGTAGACGCGCACCTCGTCGATCAGCCCGCTGAAGTACTCACCCGACCCGCTGTTCCCGCCGATCCGCAACGGGCTCGTCCCGGTACGCAGGTTCCCCACCGTCGGATTCGTGGCGACCTGCGTGCCGTTGACGAACATGCGCAACGTCGAACCGTCATAGGTCGCCGCCACATGACTCCAGGCGTTCACCGGCAGATTGCTCGCCGCCGGAGCGTTCGCCCCCGACGA
>JABFVJ010000012.1 GCA_013362835.1 Nonomuraea sp.
CAGGCCGAGCGCGCCGCCGATGCCCATCGACGAGCTCATCAGCGCGATGGCGGGCCCGACGCGCTGGGGCGGCAGCAGGTCGCGCAGGGCGCTGATGCCGAGCGGGATCAGGCCCATGCCCATGCCCTGTAACCCGCGCCCGGCGACCATGGGGACCAGCGATCCGGCCAGCGCGCACAGCACCGAGCCCGCGGCCAGGGGCACGGTGCACACCAGCATCATGCGGCGCTTGCCGTAGAGGTCGCCGAGGCGGCCGGTGACGGGTGTGGTGACGGCTCCGGCCAGCAGCGTGACGGTGATCACCCATGAGGCGTCGGAGGCGGTGGCGTCCAGCATGGCCGGCAGCTCGCCGACCAGCGGTACGACCAGGGTCTGCATGAGCGAGGCGACGATGCCGGCCACGGCCGTCACGGTGACGATCCCGCCAGGGCGGGTGGATCTCCCCATGTTGATCTTCCTTCGTCGAGTGTGCACCCTACACATCATGTGTTACGTACACAATTCATGTAAGGTGCACATACCTGGCGAAAGGGGGGATTGGGATGGAAAAGCCCACGCATCTCATTGAATTCGAGACGATGTTGCTCGGCCGGCACCGGCATCTCGACCGCAGTGCCTACCTCCTGCTCAGCCGCCTGCGCAGTTCGGGCCCGATGTCCATCGGGCAGCTCAGCGACGCCTTCGGCCTGGACGCCTCCACGCTCAACCGGCACACCTCGGCCCTGCTGCGCGGCGGCCTCGTCGAACGCATCCCCGACCCGGAGGGCGGCATCGCCCGCAAGTTCCGCCTGACGGCGGAGGGCGAGCGGAGCCTGGAGGAGGAGCGGGAGAAGAACGTCCGCGGCCTGGAGAAGGTCCTGGCCGACTGGACGCCCGAGGACGTCGCCGCCTTCGCCGGCTACCTCCGGCGCTTCAACACCGACATAGAACGCCTCGCCGGACGCCCCTGGCCCCGCTCCTGAGGCGGGGGCTCAGGCGTAGTGGCGGTACACGGCCTGGGCGACGCAGGCCGGCTTGCCGCCGCCGTCGACCTCCACGGTGAAGGTCACGTGCATCTGCACGCCGCCCTGGACCTCCTCCACGGCGGTCACCACGCCGGCCATCCGGATCTTGGCCCCCACCCGTACGGGGCTGGGGAAGCGCACCTTGTCCAGGCCGTAGTTGACGCTCATCGCGATGCCGCTGATCTCCAGGAGCTGGTTGAACAGCGGGATGACCAGCGACAGGGTGAGGTAGCCGTGCGCGATCGTGCCGCCGAACGGGCCGGTGGCGGCGCGTTCGGGGTCGGTGTGGATCCACTGGTGGTCGTCGGTGGCGTCGGCGAAGGTGTTCACCCGGTCCTGGGTGATCTCCATCCATTCGGTACGGCCGAGGTCGGCCCCGGCCAGCGCCTTCAGCTCGTCGAGTCCGTGGGCGGTGCGGGTCATGGTTCAGGCTCCTTCGAGGTGGGCGGCCCGCAGCGCGGGCTTGACGATCTTTCCTGAGGGGGTGCGGGGCAACGTCTCGGCCCACACGACGGACTTGGGGATCTTGTACTTGGCCAGCCGGCCGCGCAGGAAGCCGAGGAGGTCGTCCGCGTCGGCGGCGACGCCCGGTCTGAGCACGACGACGGCCCGCCCCGCCTCGCCCCACGCGGGGTCGGGGACGCCGATGACGGCGCACTCGGCGACCGCCGGATGGGCCGACAGGGCCGCCTCCACCTCGGCGGGGTAGACGTTCTCGCCGCCGGAGACGTACATGTCCTTGACCCGGTCGACGATGTAGGCGTAGCCGTCGTCGTCGGTCCGGGCCACGTCGCCGGTGCGCAGCCAGGCGCCGGGCGGCAGGGGCGGCGCGCCCCAGTAGCCGGTCATGACGTTCGGGCCGCGGACCAGCACCTCGCCCGGCTCGCCCGGCGTGGCCTCCACCCGTACGTCGGTGAAGAAGTGCGGCACCCCGGCCGACCCGGCCTTGGCCACCGCCTGCTCCGGCGGCAGGAACAGCACGCCCGGGGACGCCTCGGTCATCCCGTACCCCTGGCTGAAGGCCAGGCCGCGGGCCAGGTAGGCGTCGATGGTACGCAGCGGCACGGGCGCGCCGCCGCAGTTGAGCATGCGCAGGCTCGACAGGTCCGCGCCGGCCCAGCCCGGGTGCGCGGCCATGGCGTCGAACATGGTCGGCACCCCGAACATGTACGTGACCCGCTCCCGCTCGATCACCTCCAGCACCCGCCCGGGATCGAAGGCGGCCATCAGCACCACCCGCCCGCCCTTGAGCAGCGCGGGCAGGCACGTCATGCCCAGCCCGGCGGCGTGGAACAGCGGCGCGACCACCAGCATCACCTCGTCGGCGGCCAGGTCGGAGTCCACCAGGACGTTGAGGCTGTTCCAGGTGAGGTTCGCGTGCGAGAGCACCGCCCCCTTGGGCCGCCCGGTCGTCCCGGACGTGTACATGATCATGCAAGGGTCGTCCGGCGCGACCGCCTCGTCGATCGGTCCGGCCGGCGCGCCCGCGATGAGCGTCTCGACCTCGCCGAGCGACACGCGGCAGGGCACGTCCAGGTCCGTGGGCGAGGCGTGCACGAGGACCGCCGCGCCCGAGTCGGCCAGGTTGTACGCCAGCTCGGGCCCGGCCAGCCGGGTGTTGAGCGGGACGAACACCGCGCCGAGGGTCCCGGCCGCGAACAGCGTCTCCAGGAAGGAAGGGTGGTTGGGCCCGAGATAGGCGACCCGGTCGCCGGGCCGCACGCCGAGGCCGCGCAGGGCGTGCGCCAGGCGCAGCACCCGCTCGTCCAGCTCCCGGTACGTCAGCCGGCCGCCCTCGTACGTGACCGCGACCCGCTCCGGGGTCCGGCGGGCGCGCCGCGCCGGCCAGGAGCCGATGCCCTGGTTGCGCATGCCCCTCGCCTCAGCCCTTGTCCAGGCCGAGCAGCCTGACCGCGTTGTCCTTGAGGATCAGCGGCCGGACCTCCGGCTTGATGTCCAGGGCGGCGAAGTCGGCCAGCCACCGGTCCGGCGAGATGACCGGATAGTCCGACCCGAACAGCACCTTGTGCTTGAGCAGCGTGTTGGCGTAGCGCACGAGCTGCGGCGGGAAGTACTTCGGCGACCACCCCGACAGGTCGATGTACACGTGCGGCTTGTGCGTGGCCACCGCCAGCGCCTCGTCCTGCCACGGGAACGACGGGTGCGCCAGGATGATCCGCAGCTCGGGGAAGTCCACCGCCACGTCGTCGACCAGCATCGGGTTGGAGTGCCGCAGCCGGATGCCGCCGCCGCCCGGCAGGCCCGCGCCGATGCCGGTCTGCCCGGTGTGGAACAGCGCGGGCACGCCCAGCTCCTCGATGGCCTCGTACAGCGGGTAGGCCATCCGGTCGTCCGGGGAGAAGCCCTGGATGCTGGGGTGGAACTTGAACCCGCGCACGCCGTGCTCCTCCACCAGCCGCCGCGCCTGCCGCGCGCCCGCCCGGCCGCGCCACGGGTCGATCGAGGCGAACGGGATCAGCACGTCGGCGTGCTCGCGGCAGGCGGCGGCGATCTCCTCGTTGGCGATCGGCGGGTGGCCGGTGGCGTGCTCGGCGTCCACGGTGAACACGACCGCGGCCATGTGGCGCTCGCGGTAGTGGGCGGCCATCTCCGGGATCGTGGGCTCGCGGGTGCCGTGGACCTTGAAGTACTGGGCCGAGGCGGCCGACAGCTCCGGGCTCAGCGACGGGTGGCCGTCGGCGGAGATCTCGGCGTGGGTGTGCACGTCGACGGCGACGATCTCGTCCAGGTTCATCGGACGGTCCCCTCGGCGGGGGCGGGGATGCCGTACGTCTGGGTCCGGGTGCCGAGCGTGGCGGGCCAGACGGCGGCGATGGCGTCGGCGTTCCAGCCGCCGTCGGCGTAGGCGGTGACGATCTCCTCCGGGTGCGACCACAGGGCGAGCTTGTCGCCGCCGATCCCGACGCACTGGCCGGTGATCCCGGCGGCGGCGTCGGAGGCGAGGAAGACGACCAGCCCGGCCACGTCCTGCGGCGTGCCGAAGCCCTCGGCCTTGCGCAGCGCGTCGGGCAGCGGCCTGCCCTCCTCCTCCCAGGCCAGGACGTGCGGGGCGAAGGCCGGGATGGTCCTGGTCATCTCGGTCGCGGCGACCGGCACCAGCGCGTTGACGGTGACGCCCGCCCTGGCCAGCTCCAGCGCCCACGTACGGGTCATCGCCGCGATGCCGGCCTTGGCCGCGGCGTAGTTGGTCTGGCCGAAGTTGCCGCGCTGACCGGCGGGGGAGCAGGCGGTGATGATCCGCCCGCCCCCGCCCTGCTCGCGCATCCGTACGGCCGCCGCCCTGGCACAGGTGAACGTGCCGCGCAGGTGCACGCGCACCACGTCGTCGAAGTCGTCGTCGGACATCTTCCACAGGACCCGGTCACGCAGGATGCCGGCGTTGGTGACCATGACGTCCAGCCGCCCGTACTCCGCCACGGCGCGGTCCACCAGCGCCTGGGCGCTCTCGCTCGTACCGACCGGCGCGACCTCGGCCACGGCCCGGCCGCCCTGCGCGCCGATCCGCTTCACGGCGTCCCCGGCGGCGGCCGCGTCCACGTCGTTGACCACCACGGACGCGCCCGCGGCGGCCAGCGCCTCGGCGTAGGCGAGCCCGAGCCCGCGCCCCGCGCCGGTGACGATCGCCACTTTCCCTGTCAGATCCACTTGCGGCTCCTCATCTCGCATCACCCCGACGTTAGACATTTCATTGTCGGCAGTCAATGGAGTGCCGAATATGGCCGTACGGCCCTACACTGGCCGCGTGACGACAACCGACACCGCGCCTCCGGAGGAGGAGCAGGCGGGCTCACCGCGTCCGCAGTCCCTGCTGCTCACCTTCTTCGGCCTGCACGTCCTGGGGCGCGACGTCGCCGTCTACTCCGGCAGCGTCATCGAGGTGCTGGCCCGCGTGGGCGTCTCCGAGGAGGCCGTACGCGCCACCCTGACCCGCATGGTCCGGCGCGACCTGCTGGCCCGCCACCGGCGCGGCCGGCGGATGTACTTCGGGCTCACCGCCCGCTCCCGCGAGGTGCTGCGCGACGGCCGCGACCGCGTCTGGGCCGGCGCGGTCAACCGCGACTGGGACGGCACCTGGACCCTGGTCGGCTTCTCCCTGCCCGAAGCCTGGCGGCGACAGCGCCACGACCTGCGCACCCGCCTGGTGTGGGCGGGGTTCGGCCCGCTGCAGAACGGGCTGTGGATCGCGCCGGGCCGCGTCGAGGTGCCGAAGGTCGTCGCCGGGCTCGGCCTCGACGACCACCTCAACGTGCTCGGCGCGCGCGCCGCCGAGCCGACCGAGGCGGCCCAGCTCGTCCGCCGGGCCTTCGACACGGCCGGGATCGCCGCCCGCTACCTCGCGTTCCTGGACCGCTGGGACCGCCCGGAGCCCGCCTCCGGCGTGCCCGACGACTTCACCCGGCGGCTCCTGCTCCACCACGACTGGCTCGACCTGGTGCGCTCCGACCCGCGCCTGCCCGCCGAGCACCTGCCGCCCGACTGGCCCGCCATCCGCGCCGACCACGTCTTCCGCACCCTGTCACACCGCTTCGAGTCCGGCGAGGGGGCGGGCGTCGCCCTGGACACCATCCCGGCGTCCACCTGACCTCGTTCCCCGAACCGGGGCTCAGAACGCCACCTCCTCGACGTCACGCGCCGCTGACCTGGGCGCCATCGGTGCGGGGTCCCTCGTAGGAGGCGTTCTGATCATTACGATGAGGGCGTCCGCAGCGTTCGTACCGGGAGGACCGCAGTGATCGAGCACGCCCGTTCCTGGCCGTACCTGCTCGCCGCCCTGCTGCGCGGCGACGACCTCGACGCGGGCGACACCCGATGGGCCATGCGGCAGGTGATGGACGAGGCGGCCGGTCCCGCGCAGCTCGCCGGGTTCCTGGTGGCCCTGCGCGCCAAGGGGGAGAGCACCGCCGAGCTGCGCGGCATGCTCGACGCCCTGATGGAACGCGTCGTGCCCCTGCCCGTCGACGGCTCCGGCATCGTCGACATCGTGGGCACGGGCGGCGACGGCGCCCACACGGTCAACGTGAGCACCATGGCGGCGGTCGTCGTGGCCGCGGCCGGGGCGCCGGTCGTCAAGAACGGCGGCCGGTCGGTGTCCAGCAAGGCCGGTGCCGCCGACGTCCTGGAGGCCCTGGGCCTGCCGCTCGACCTCGCGCCCGCCCACATCGCCCGGTGCGTACGCGAGGCCGGCATCGGCTTCACCATGGCCGCCCGCTTCCACCGCGGCCTGCGCCACGCCGGGCCGGTCCGCAAGGCGCTCGGCGTGCCGACCGCGATCAACTACCTGGCGCCGCTGACCAACCCCGCCCGCCCGAAGGCCGCCCTCGTGGGCTGCTCCAACGCCGCCCTCGCCCCGGCGCTGGCGGGCGTGCTCGCGGAACGCGGCGGCTGCGCCCTGGTCGTACGCGGACAGGACGGCCTCGACGAGATCACCACCGCCGCCCCCACCGACGTCTGGATCGCCGACGCCGCCGGGGTGCGCAGGGAGACGCTGGACACGGCCGGGTACGGGCTCGCCCGCAGCACGCCCGACGCGTTGCGCGGCGGCGACGCGGCCCACAACGCCGCCGTCGCCCGCCGGGTCCTGGCCGGTGAGCCGGGCGCGGCCCGCGACGCCGTCCTCGCCA
>JABFVJ010000188.1 GCA_013362835.1 Nonomuraea sp.
GGCCCGCTCCGCGATGGCCTGAGCGGTCAGTTTTCCCATCACGGTTGACAACTATACGCCGTACAAGTTGAACTGTACGACGTACAAGTACGGCGTATAGGAGGCTGTCATGCGATGGTGGGCGTTGGGTGCCGTGACGTTGGGCACCTTCATGACGTATCTGGATAACAACGTGGGCAATGTCGCGTTGCCGACGATTCAGCGGGACCTCGGGCTGACCATCTCCGGGCTGGAGTGGATCGTGAGCTCGTACATCCTGGTCTTCGCCGGGCTCATGCTGGTCGGCGGCAGGCTCGCGGACCTCTTCGGCGGCCGCAGGGTGTTCCTCGCCGGGCTGGCCGTCTTCACCGCGTCCTCGCTCGTCGCCGGGCTCGCCACCAGCGGCGGGATGCTGATCGCGGCCCGCGCCGTCCAGGGCGTGGGCGCGGCGCTGCTCACGCCGACGGCGCTGACCCTGATCAGCCAGATCTTCCCCGACCCGGGCGAGCGCGGCAGGGCCGTGGGCATCTGGAGCGCCTCCAGCGCGCTGTCCATGGCGATCGGCCCGGCGGCGGGCGGCTTCATCAGCGAGAACCTGCACTGGGGCTGGATCTACCTGATCAACGTGCCGATCGGGCTCGCCACGTTCGGCCTGGCCATGTGGGCGGTCAGGCCCGCGTTCACCCGCGTGCGGCGCAACCTCGACCTGCCCGGCCTGGCCACCTCGGCCCTCGCGCTGTTCGCCCTGACCTACGGGCTCATCGAGGGCGACGGCGCCGGCTGGACGTCGGCGGAGATCCTGGCCGCCTTCGGCCTCGCGGCCGCGGCCGGCATCGCCTTCGCGCTGGTCGAGTCGCGGGCCGCCAACCCGATGGTCGACCTGTCGCTCTTCCGCTCCCGGGTGTTCAGCGGCGGCTCGCTCACCATGGGCATCTGGTCGTTCGGCGTGTTCGGCATCTACTTCTTCAGCGCGCTGTGGCTGCAGAACGTGCTCGGCTTCTCGCCCACGCAGGCCGGGCTGGCGTTCGTGCCGATGGCCCTCGTCCTCGCGGTGGTCGCGATCCTGTCGCAGCGGATCAGCGCCAGGCTCGGCACCGGCCCGACGGTCGCGCTCGGCATGGCGCTCATGGGCGCGGCGATCTACATGATCTCCGGGGTCGGCGCCGACGGCGACTACGCCGACGTCGTCCCCTGGTTCCTGCTGTACGGGCTGGGCGGCGGCATGCTGGTGCCGCTGACGTCCGCGGTCCTCGGCGGCATGCCGAAGGACAGGTCAGGCGTGGCCTCGGGCGTCATGAACGTCTCCCGCGAGGTGTTCGGGCTGCTCGGCATCACCGTGCTCGGCGCGATCCTGAGCTCCCGCCAGAGCGGGAGCGACCAGCCGCCGCTGACCGCCTTCCTCGACGCCTACCAGTTCACGCTGGTGATCGCCGCGGTGATCGTGCTGGCCGCCATCCCGCTCAGCCTGTACGCCATGCGCCCCGCCCGCCCCCGCCCGCCCGAGGAGGAGCCTCAGGCCACCACCGCCTCCGCCACCGTCGGGTCGTCGAACTGAGTGCGGTACAGCTCCTCGTACCGGCCGCCCAGGGCCAGCAGCTCGGCGTGCGTGCCCCGTTCGGCCACGCGGCCGTCCTCGATCACCAGGATCAGGTCGGCCGCCCGCACGGTCGAGAGCCGGTGCGCGATCACCACGGCGGTCCTGCCCTCCAGCGCCTCGCCCAGCGCGGCCTGCACGGCCGCCTCGGAGGTGGAGTCCAGCGCGGCGGTGGCCTCGTCGAGGATCACCACCCTGGGCCTGGCCAGCAGCAGCCGGGCGATGGTCAGCCGCTGGCGCTCGCCGCCCGACAGCCGGTAGCCGCGCTCGCCGACGACCGTGTCGAGGCCGTCGGGCAGCGACGCGATCAAGGTGCTCAGCCTGGCCCTGGTCAGGGCGTCCCAGATCTCCTGCTCGCTCGCCTCGGGCCTGGCCAGGAGCAGGTTCTCCCTGATCGTCTCGTGGAAGAGGTGGCCGTCCTGGGTGACCATGCCGAGGGTGTCGCGGATCGCGTCGAAGGTCAGGTCGCGTACGTCCACGCCGCCTAGCCGGACCGCGCCGGAGTCGACGTCGTACAGTCTGGGCAGAAGCTGGGCGATCGTGGACTTGCCCGCGCCCGACGAGCCCACCAGCGCCACCATCTGGCCCGGCAGGGCCGTGAACGAGACGCCGTGCAGCACCTCCTCGCCGCCGCGCGAGTCGAGCGTGGCGACCTCCTCCAGCGAGGCGAGCGAGACCTTGTCGGCCGAGGGGTAGGCGAAGCGCACGTCGTCGAACTCGACCGCGACCGGGCCTTCCGGCACCTCGCGGGCTCCCGGGCGTTCCTGGATGAGCGGCTTGAGGTCGAGCACCTCGAAGACGCGCTCGAAGCTGACCAGGGCGCTCATCACGTCCACGCGGGCGCTGGCGAGGGCGGTCAGGGGCGCGTACAGGCGGGTGAGCAGGAGGGCGAGCGACACGACCGCGCCGGGTTCGAGCTGGTCGCGCAGGGCGTAGAAGCCGCCGAGGCCGTACACGAGGGCCAGGGCGAGGGCCGAGACCAGGGTCAGGGCCGTGACGAACACCGACTGGTTCATGGCCGAGCGCACGCCGATGTCGCGCACCCGCCGGGCCCGCGCGGCGAACTCGGCCGACTCGCGCGCCGGCCGTCCGAACAGCTTGACCAGCGTCGCGCCCGGCGCGGAGAACCGCTCGGTCATCTGGGTGCCCATGGCCGCGTTGTGGTCGGCGGCCTCGCGCCGCAGCCGCGCGATCCTGACGCCCATCCGGCGGGCGGGCAGCACGAACACGGGCAGGAGCAGCAGCGCGAGCAGCGTGATCTGCCACGAGATGCCGATCATCACGGTGAGCGTCAGCACGAGCTGCACCAGGTTGCCGGCCACGCTGGACAGGGTGTCGGTGAAGGCCCGCTGCGCCCCGATCACGTCGTTGTTCAGCCGGCTGACCAGCGCGCCGGTACGGGTCCGCATGAAGAACGCGACCGGCATGCGCTGCACGTGATCGAAGACGGACGTGCGCAGGTCGAGGATCAGCCCTTCGCCGATGGTGGCCGACTGCCAGCGGTTCAGCAGGCCGAGCCCGGCCTCTGCGAGGGCCAGGCCGGCGATCAGCAGCGCGACCTTGACGACCACGCCGAGCGCCTCGCCGTTGAAGATCGCGTCGACCACCCGCCCCGCGAGCAGCGGCGACACCACGGCCAATCCGGCGAGCACCACGCTGAGCAGCAGGAACACCACGATCCTGCGGCGATGCGGGCGGGCGAACCCGCCGATACGCCGGAGCGTCGCCCTGTTCAGCGGGCGACGCTCCGTACGGTTGTTCAACGAATACAGCTGATGCCAGGCGGTCACGTCCATGCTCATGGCATGGAGACTATTTCCTCAAGTTAACTTTAGGTCAACTGCCGATCTTCTTGCCCCTGCTGTGCCAGACCACCGCGACCGACGGGCGCGGCTGGTCGCCGTCGGGCCAGTGGCTGGCCGGGTTGTCCGGGCTCGCGCCGTCGAGCTCGCCCGGGTGCTGCACCGCCACGAACACGCTCTTCTGGTCGGCGGTGACCAGCGGGCCGCAGGTCTCCGCGCCGAGCGGCACCGTGAGGAACTGGCGCAGGTGACCCCGGTCGGAGCCGCGTACCGGCATGACGAACAGGCCGTCGTTGCTGCCGAGCTGGTTGCCGTCCGTGGAGATCCACAGGTTGCCGTCGGCGTCGAACGTCACGTTGTCCGGGCACGAGATCGGCGAGACCTTGGTCTTGTCGTAGCCGGCGAAGTAGGTGGTGGCGTCGTTCGGGTCGCCGCAGACCAGCGGGAGCGACCAGGCGAACGTGGTCTCGCCCGCGTCGTCGCGCCGCTCGGACACCTCCAGGATGTGGCCGTGCTTGTTCGACGGGCGCGGGTTGGCCTCGTCCACCTGGGCGGCGGTGCGGTTGGAGTTGTTGGTCAGGGCCACGTAGACGCCGCCGGTGACCGGGTTGCGCTCCATGTCCTCCGGGCGGTCCATCTTGGTCGCGCCGACCTTGTCGGCCGCCGTACGGGTGTAGATCAGCACCTCGGCGGCGGTCATGCCGTCCACGTACGACCTGTCGCCCGACACCAGCGGGATCCATTGGCCGGAGCCGTCGAACAGGCCGTCGGAGGGCAGCCTGCCGGACCCGTCGATCTCGGCGGCCGGGCTGTCGCCGGTGAACTTGGCGACGTACAGGGTGCCCTCGTCCAGAAGGTCGCGGTTGTGCCGGTCGAAGCCCGGGATGTAGCGGTTCTTGGAGACGAACTTGTAGATGTACTCGAAGCGCGAGTCGTCACCCATGTACACGACCAGGCGGCCGTCCCTGGCCAGGGTCGTGTTGGCGGCCTCGTGCTTGAAGCGGCCGAGCGCGGTGCGCTTGATCGGCGTCGAGTCCGGGTCGAACGGGTCGATCTCCACGACCCACCCGAACCTGTTGGCCTCGTTCGGGTGCCTGGCCAGGTCGAACCGCTCCTCGACCCGGTCGAACCGGCGGCTGCTCGACGGCGTCCCGGTCGTGATCGTGTAGCGGGAGATGTACGGCTTCTGCGCCTCGGGCACCTTGTCGCCGTTGACGAAGTACTGGTCGAAGTTCTCCTCGGCGGTCAGGACCGTGCCCCAGGGGGTGTAGCCGCCCGAGCAGTTGTTCAGCATGCCGACCGGGACCAGGCCCTTGGGGTCGGCGGCCGTCTTGAGCAGGTCGTGACCGGCGGCCGGGCCGCTGAAGCGCATCGGCGTCCGCGCGGTGACGCGCCGGTTGTAGCGGCGGCGGCCCTTGGTGGTCAGCTTCCACTCGCCGGTGCCGTGCGCCCGCTCGATCTCCACGACGGAACCGCCGTGCGCGGCCAGCGCGATCCTGATCTGCTCCTCGGTCGCGGCCGCGCCGCCCGTGTACCCGCGGAACATCAGGCTCTCGTCGGTGTACTCGTGGTTCACCCACAGCAGGCCGCGGTTGTGGCCCATCGGGAAGAAGGTCACGTAGTCGCAGTTGTAGCCGAACTGCTTGTTCTGGGCGTCGGCCGTCTGGTTGTCGAAGTCGAAGGCAGGCGCGTCGGGCAGCACCGGGTCGCCCCAGCGCACCACCACGGAGGAGCTGTAGCCGTCCGGGATGCGCAGCGCGTCGTCCTTGTTCGGCGGCACGGGGGTGAAGACGAGCCCGCCGCCCCGGCCGCGGAAACCCTCGGCGGCGGCCTGCCCGGGCTCGTCGGCGAAGGCCGGAACCGCGCCCGCGACACCGGCTCCCGCCACCAATGCGCCGAGCGCGCCCGCGCGCAGCACGCCGCGGCGCGACAGCGCCTCCTTCACGACGTCGCCGAAGTAGGCGTTGCCGGTCGTGTTGGCCACGTCATGCGCGCACGCGTTTCCGCAGCGGAACTGACAGGTCAGCGCGGATCGGCCACCTTTGTGCGGAGTGGACAGCAACGGCAGCAGCCGCCGTCCGTCCGCGTTGGGGTTCGCCACAGGTCCTCCAGATATGTGCGCGGTTGTACGGCGGGGACGTTACGGTCGCCGGCGAAACCCCAGGTGAACGACGGCCTCCGTCTCGATGAACGCTTCCCGCGAGACAATGGGAGGCGTGCCACCACGCAAGATGGACCCGGAGAAGCTTCGCACGGCCCTCGACGGCCAGCTGGTCGCCCTCGACGAGCCGCCCTACGACGGCCCCACGTCGGCCCTGCCCGACGCGCTGGTCGCGGCCGTGCTGGCCGCCTACGACAGGGGGCTCACCCCCGAGCGCGACGCCGCCAGGCAGGCGGTGCGCCATCTGCTGGAGAAGCTGGCCGCCGCGGCCCCCGGGCGCACGGTGGAGGTGCGAGTGCCCCCGTACGCGGCCGTCCAGGCAATCCCGGGCCCCCGTCACACCAGGGGCACGCCGCCGAACGTGGTCGAGACCGACGCCCACACCTGGCTCGAACTGGCGCTCGGCCGCCTGACGTGGGACGAGGCCGTGGAGCGGGGCTCGGTCGCGGCGAGCGGGTCGCGCGCGGACCTGTCAGAACATCTGCCGCTCTAGCGGCCCTTGCCCATCCAGGGGAACTTGCTCTCGAAGCACTGGTCGGCGAGCTGGCCGGGGAGCTCGCCGCACTCCTTGACCACCTTCCAGAACCAGATCGCCACGATGGCGAACAGCACCAGCGACAGCACGCTGATCACGATCCCGGCGATGGCGCGGCCCTTGCCGACCCGTTTGGCGAGCGCGACGCAGCCGAAGACGATCGACAGGATGGCGGTGAGCACGCCGGTGAAGCAGACGAACACCAGGAACGGGCTCGCCACGCCCAGCACCAGCGAGGCCGTGGCCAGGCCGCTGCCGGGCGGTCTGGGCGGCTGGGTGCCGTAGGGGCCGCCGCCGGTCGGGGGCTGGCCGTAGGGGCCGTAGCCGGGCGCGCCGCCGTACGGGCTGGACGGGCTGGTGCCCGGCACGTCGCCTTCACCGTGCGCCCCATGAGGAACTCCCGCCTCTCCGGACGGCACGCTTCCCCCGTAGGGCGCCCTGGCCCCGGTTGCGGTGGGCGTCCCTTGCCCCGTCACGCCTCCGTAGGGCGCCTCAGGACCCGTGGGGGG
>JABFVJ010000057.1 GCA_013362835.1 Nonomuraea sp.
GCGGTCTGCGCGAGCAGCGCGCCGCCGAGCACGATCAGGCCGCCCACGATCTGGAACACGCCCAGCGTCTCGCCGACCAGCGCCCACGCCACCACCGCGCCGCCGATGACCTCCAGCGAGGCGACCGTCGCCCCCACCGCCGCCGACAGCCGCTTCACCATGTTCATGCTCAGGATGTACGCCAGCGCCGTGGCCACCAGCACCAGCCACAGGTACGCCCCGATCACCGGCAGCGTCGTGCCGCCCTGCGGGGCGACGGAGAGGGTGAACGCGTCCCAGGGGATGTCCCAGGGCCGCGCGAAGGGGATCAGGACCACGGCCGAGCCGACCATGCCCCACGCGACCAGGCCGAGCAGGTCGATGTCGTCGCCGAGGCTGTCGCCCATCAGGAAGTACCCGGCGCAGCAGGCTCCGGCCAGCAGGCCGAGGAGCAGGCCGAGCGCGTCCAGGCGCATGCCCTGCCAGGCTTCGACGACGATCGCGAGGCCGGCGAAGGCGACGACCGCGCCGACGTAGGCCGCCTTGGCCAGGCGGACCTTCCGTACGAGCCTGACCCAGGCCACCACCATCACCGGGGCCATGAACTCCAGCAGCAGCGCGATCCCCACCGGCAGCCGCGTGATCGCGACGAAGTAGAGCGACTGCACCCCCGCCACGGCCATGACCGTGTACAGCCCGAGGAACGGCAGCCGCGACCGCGGGATGCGCAGTGCCCGCGGTTTCACCACGGCCAGCACCGCGACCAGCAACAATCCGGCGCCCGCCATCCGCGTCCAGACCGCCTCGACCGGCGCGAGACCGGCCGCGATGAGGTACTTGGCCATGGGCCCGGAGAAGGCGAAACAACACGATGACACGAAGGCCAGTGCGAGCCCCGCAAGCCTCATGGCTACCCCTACAGCACAGTAATCAGCGTTAAATGCGTTTGATACTGACATGCCTGCCATCCCGGGCGCAACGGCGTCTCACTGTTAGCCTGGCCAACGTGAAGATCTTCGTGGCCCGGTTGGCGGGGACCCCCGTCTTCGACCCGACGGGCGACCAGATCGGCCGGGTCAGAGACGTCGTCGTCGGCCTGCGCATCAGCGGCAACCCCCAGGTCCACGGGCTGGTCGTCGAGGTGCAGCCGCGCCGCCGCGTGTTCCTGCCCATCACCCGCGTACGCCGCATCGAGGCGGGCGCGGTCGTCTTCACCGGGCGGCTCAACATGCGCAGGTTCGAGCAGCGCGCCACCGAGACGCTGGTCATCGGGGAGATGCTCGACCTGTCCGTACGCGTCGGCGACGACCCCATGACCGTCTACGACGTCGCCATGGAGGAGAGCCTGCCCTCCCGATGGCAGATCACCAGGGTCGCGCTGTTCAAGGGCAGGCGGCGCGAGCCCCGCACGGTCGACTGGAACGAGGTCTCCGGGTTCGACACGCTGCAGAAGGACCAGGGCGCGGCCGGGCTGATCGCCGCGTTCGAGTCGCTGCGCGCCGCCGACATGGCGAGCGCCCTGCACGAGCTGCCCAGCAAGCGGCGCATCGAGATCGCCCGCGAGCTCAACGACGACCGCCTGGCCGACGTGCTCGAAGAGCTGCCGGCCGACGACCAGATCGGCATCCTCGGCACGCTCGAACCCGAGCGGGCCGCCGACGTCCTGGAGGAGATGAGCCCCGACGACGCCGCCGACCTGCTGCACGACCTGCCGGAGGACCAGGCGGCCAGGCTGCTCGCGCTCATGGAGCCGGGCGAGGCGGCCCCGGTGCGGCGGCTGCTGACCTACGCCGACGACAGCGCGGGCGGCGTGATGACCAGCGAGCCCGTCATCCTGCCGCCCAGCGCGACGGTGGCCGAGGCCCTCGCCCACATCAGGCAGCAGGACCTGCCGCCCGCCGTCGCGGCCCAGGTCTACGTGACCAGGCCGCCCACCGAGACGCCGACCGGCACGTACCTGGGGGTGTCGCACTTCCAGCGGCTGCTGCGCGAGCCGCCCTCGACGCTGCTCGGCCGCGTGCTCGACCCCTCGCTCGACCCGATCAGGCCCGACTTCACGCTGCGCCAGGTCCACGCCTTCCTGGCCAACTACAACCTGGTCGCCGCCCCGGTCGTGGACGAGCTCGGCAGGCTGGTCGGCGCGGTGACCGTCGACGACGTCCTTGACCACCTGCTTCCGGAAGACTGGCGCGAGGGGGCCGACCGTGACCACTGACCGACTCGACCAGCCGCGGGCGCTGCGCCGTTCGCTGCGCCCCCACTACGACCCGGAGGCGTTCGGCCGCCTGTCCGAGCGCATCGCCCGCTTCCTGGGCACGGCCCGGTTCATCGTCTACATGACCGTGTTCGTGGCGGTCTGGGTGATCTGGAACATCGCCGCGCCCCCGGCGCTCAAGTGGGACCCTTACCCGTTCATCTTCCTCACGCTGATGCTGTCGCTGCAGGCCAGCTACGCCGCGCCGCTCATCCTCCTCGCCCAGAACCGCCAGGACGACCGCGACCGCATCCAGTACGAGCAGGACCGCGAGTCCGCCGACCGCAACCAGGCCGAGATCGAATACCTCACCCGCGAGATCGCCGGGCTGCGCCTGGCCCTGAGCGAGGTCGCCACCCGCGACTACCTGCGCGCCGAGCTCGGCCGGCTGCTGGAGGAGCTCAACAAGCGTCAGTGACGTCGAGCCTGGCGAGCAGCGCCCGCACCTCGCCGACGTCACCCGCGCCGAGCAGGTCGAGAAACTGGCTCTTGACCCCGCGCAGGTAGGTGGGCGTGGCCTCGGCCAGCCGCTCGGCGCCCGGCTCGGTGAGCACCGCGAACAACCCGCGCGCGTCGTCGGAGCACGCCTCCCGCCCGACCAGCCCGTGGCGCTGCAGCCGGTCGATCAGCCTGGTCAGCCCGCTGCGGGAGAGCAGCACGCGCTCGGCCAGGTCGTTCATGCGCAGCCGCCGCCCCGGCGCCTCGGCCAGCCGCGCGAGCACCTCGTACGAGGCCAGCGGCAGCCCGTGGGCGACCAGCAGCTCGGTCTCCAGGCGGCGCGCGATGCGCACCTGGGCACGCTGCAGCATGCGCCAGACCGCCAGCTCTTCGGCGGTGAGCCCCTCGTCGCGCAGCAGAGTCACGCAGTAACCTTAGACGTTGTTGCACACACATCTAACAAGCGCGGATTAACTCAGCGACCCCCCGGGTTCATACCATGGAGGGGCATTCTCACTGGCATCAGCGCCTGTCACCCATAGACGACTAAGGAGGGACGGCACTCCCTCGTGCCGAGACTTCGATGGCACCAACCCAGGAACAGGTGACGGCCGCCCTCGCCACCGTCATCGACCCCGAGATCCGTCGCCCGATCACGGACCTCGACATGGTCAAGAACATCGAGATCGCCCCCGACGGGGCGGTGCGCGTGGGCGTCTACCTCACCGTGTCCGGCTGCCCGATGAAGGACACCATCACCCGTGACGTGAAGACCGCGGTCGGCAAGGTCGGCGGCGTGACGGACGTCCAGATCGAGCTCGACGTCATGAGCACCGAGCAGCGCAAGGTCCTGCAGACCAAGCTGCGCGGCGACCGGGGCCCGGAGAAGGAGATCCCCTTCAACCAGCCGGGCTCGCTCACCCGCGTCTTCGCCGTCGCGAGCGGCAAGGGCGGCGTCGGCAAGTCGTCGGTCACCGTCAACCTGGCCGCCGCCATGGCCTCCAGCGGCCTGAAGGTCGGCATCGTCGACGCCGACATCTACGGTCACAGCATTCCTCGCATGCTGGGCGCCGCCGAGCGGCCCACCAAGGTCGAGGACATGATCATGCCGCCGTCCGCGCACGACATCAAGGTCATCTCGGTCGGCATGTTCAAGCCCGAGGGCAACACGCCGGTCGTCTGGCGCGGGCCGATGCTCGACCGGGCGCTCCACCAGTTCCTGGCCGACGTCTACTGGGGCGACCTCGACGTCCTCCTCCTCGACCTGCCCCCGGGCACCGGCGACATCGCCATCTCGGTGGCGCAGCGGCTCCCGTCGGCGGAGATCCTGGTCGTGACCACGCCCCAGCAGGCCGCCGCCGAGGTGGCCGAGCGGGCCGGTTCGATCGCCGCCCAGACCCACCAGCAGATCGCCGGCGTCATCGAGAACATGTCCTGGCTGCCCTGCCCCCACTGCGACGAGCGTGTCACCGTCTTCGGCGAGGGCGGCGGCCAGACCGTCGCCGACGCCCTGACCCGTACGCTGGGCGCCCGCGTCCCGCTGCTCGGCCAGGTGCCGATCGACCTGCGCCTGCGCGAGGGCGGCGACGAGGGCAAGCCGCTGGTGCTGACCGACCCCGACTCGCCGGCCGCCGCCGAGCTGCGGAAGATCGCCACCGGGCTGAGCCGGCGCGCCTCCAGCCTCAAGGGCATGCAGCTCGGCCTGTCGCCCAACCGTTCCTGACCCGCGGACGCCGACGGGCCCGCTCGATGTGACCGAGCGGGCCCGTCGCGCGTCTGTGAGCGCCTGTCAGGTGGCCTCGGAGTCGTAGGGGGGCACTTCGCCGAGGCCGAGCTCCGACGGAGGCTCGGACTCGTACGGCGCCGCGCCGACCGGTTCCAGGTCCTTCGGCCTGCCGTTCCAGTCGTCCTCGATGTCGTCGAGCAGGTGCTTGCGCACGAAGTTCTTCGGATTGAGGTCGGCCGGATCGAAGTTCTGGAACTCCGGCCCGAGCCCCTGCCGCAGGTCGTCGCGCGCGTTGTTGGCCATGCGCCGAAGGTTGCGCAGCGTCTTGCCCGCCTGCGAGGCGGCCTGCGGCAACTTTTCAGGACCGAAGACCAGGAGCGCGATGACGATCAGCGCCCCGACCTCCATCCACCCGAGTCCGAACACCGTACGCTCCTACCGCAGTCGCATTTCTCTCCACAGACTAAGGGCTCCAGGCCATGGCTGGACCGTCCCCCCTAGGTCATATCACCGGGAACCACCCAGCCGGCCCACAGCGCGCCCCGTGACGGCCCCCGACCGGTGAAGGGTCAGAGGCCGTGACATGGAGGGCCCTCAGCCGGAGTACGGCGGGTGGCCGGACCACGCGAAGCCGTGAAGAATCAAGAAGGCGTGGGGGTGGGCTGGTCGTCGGCCACGACGGTGAGGGTGGCGGTGCGTTCCTGGCCGGAGCGTTGGTACTTGATGGTGATCTTGGCGCCGGGGGCCTTGCTGCGGATCAGGGCGATCAGCTCGTTCCCGTCCTGCAGCGCGAGCCCGTCGACCTCCAGGATCACGTCACCCGCCTTCAGCCCCGCCTTGTCGGCGGGCCCGTTGGCGTCGACCGGCTGGCGGCCCTCCGCGGGCTCCGACGCGATCCGCACACCCTGGCCCTTGTAGTCCTTGTCCAGCACGATGCCGATCTTGGGGCGCTTGGCCTTGCCCGTCGTGATCAGCTCCTCGGCCACCCGGCGCGTCTGGTTCACCGGGATCGCGAAGCCCAGGCCGATGCTGCCGCTCTGGCTGTTCATCGAACGGCTCAGCGTGGCGATCGCCGAGTTCACCCCGACCACCTCGCCCCGGCCGTTCACCAGAGGGCCGCCCGAGTTGCCCGGGTTGATGGCGGCGTCGGTCTGGATGGCGCTGATGTAGGCGGGCTCCTCGGTCGCGGCGCCGGTCTCGTCGCCGGCGATGACCGGGCGGTTGAGCGAGCTGACGATGCCCGTCGTCACCGTGCCCGTCAGGCCGAGCGGCGAGCCGATGGCGATCACCGGGTCGCCGACCACGACCTGGTCGGAGTTGCCCAGGGTGATCTCCGGCGTGCCGAACGTCTCGTCGGGCTTGACCACGGCCAGGTCGGAACCCGGGTCGCGGCCGACGATGCGGCCCGAGGTGGTCTTGCGGTTGTTGAACATGATCCGGATCTCGCCGCCCTTGGCGGCCAGGGCGACCACGTGGTTGTTGGTCACCACGTAGCCGTTCTTGATCAGGAATCCGGACCCGGACGCGCCCTCGGTGCTGCCGTTGCCGACCTCAAGGGAGACCACGCTGGGCAGGACGCGGGAGGCCACGCCGGCCACCGAGTCGGGAGCCCGGTTGGTCGCGCCCGTGGGGACGGGACCGAGGCTGTAGGAGGGGTCGGTGCCGCTGTCGCCCGTCCTGGTGAGCAGGTAGGTGCCGAGGCTGCCGAGCACGGAGGCGACCAGCGCGATCGCCACGGCGATCGCGATCAGGCCGCCGGCGCCCAATCCGCGCCTCGGGGCCGACGCTCCCGCGCCGGGCCCGCCGGGAGGCGGTGGCGCCCATCCGGGCCCCATCCCGAACGCCTGACGCGGCGGCGGCGGCTGATGGCCGCCATAGGCGCCCATGTACGGCGGCGGCTGATGGCCGAACGACTCGTAGACGCGCGTGCCCCCGGGGCTCTCGAACGACGGGCTCTCGTACGCCCGCGTCCCCCCAGGGCTCTCGAAGATCGGCGAACCCCCACCAGGACTCCCGAACACCGGCGAACCCCCACCAGGGCCTCCGAACACCGGCGAGTCGCCACCGGGGCTCTCGAACACCGGCGAGTCGCCGCCTGAGCCGTCGAAGACGGGGGAACCGCCGCCGGGCCGGTCGAAGCCGGAGGGGCCCTGCGCGGGCCGCTCGAACCCGGACCCGGGC
>JABFVJ010000254.1 GCA_013362835.1 Nonomuraea sp.
ACGAGGCGGTCGGGGAGGCCGTGTACGCCGCCACGGGACAGGAGGAGGACGACGGATACCTCCTCACGTACGCGCACGATCCCGCACGGAACGCGGCGGACCTGGTGATCCTCTCGGCCCAGGACTTCACCGGCGAGCCCGTCGCGCGCGTCCACCTCCCCGTCAGGGTGCCGCTCGGCCTGCACGGCAGCTGGCTGCCCGACCACTGAGACGTGGCAGCATGGCCGTTGTGAACGATCCGCGACCGCCGTACCTCCAGGTCGTCGCCGACATCGAGCGGCGCATCGCCGAGGGAGAGCTGCGGCCCGGCGACCCCGTCCCCACCACCAGGGCGATCATGCGCGAATGGGGCGTCGCGATGGCCACGGCGACCAAGGCGCTGGCCGCGCTCAAGCAGACCGGCGCCATCGAGTCCACCTCGCGGGTCGGCGCCGTGGTCGCTCCCCGGAGACTGCCCTCGCGTTCGGTCAAGGGCGTCGAGCGCGACCGGGTCGTCCGGGTGGCCATGGAGATCGCCGACGCCGAGGGCCTGGGCGCGCTGTCCATGCGGGCGGTCGCGGCCAAGCTCGGGGTCGCCACCATGACCCTCTACCGGCATCTCGACGCCAAGGCCGAGCTCACGCAGCTGATCGCCGACGCCGCGTTCGCCGAGATCGACTATCCGGAGCCGCCGCCGGGATGGCGTTCCCACCTGCGGGTGGCCGCTCAGCTGCAGTGGGCGGCCTACCAGCGCCATCCCTGGCTGCCGCGGCTCGTGTCCATCACCCGGCCGGTCACGCTGCCGGGGCAGCTGGCGTACGGGCTGTGGACCCTGCGCGCGCTCGACGGCCTCGGCCTCGATCCGACCACCCGCGTGCACGTCTACGCCACGGTCGTCAACTACGTCCGGGGGACGGCGGTGAACATCGAGAGCGAGGCCGTCGCCGAGCTGGACACGGGCCTGACGAGCAAGCAGTGGGTCAGGGCCAGGCTGCCCGTCGAAGGGCCGCTGATGGCCCAGATCACGGACCCGGGCACGGAGCTCGACCTGGAATCGTTGTTCTCCTTCGGCCTCGAACGCCTGCTCGACGGGCTGACCCTTGTGATCACGCCTCGGGAGAACCGCCGGTAGCCTTCGCTCGCGCATTCCGAAACTTTCGCTGCTTCTCCCTGGTCCGGACCCGAATTTGCACCCGTCCCAAGAGTTGACCGGAGCCACAGCACGGCATAACTTCCGGGGGAAATATTCGCTCATCTGCCGAAATATTTCGGAAACGGGAGTCGCGTTCATGAGCAGAATGTGGAAACTGGTCGTCAGCGCCGTGCTCGGGGCCGCCGTCCTGAGCGTCCCGCCCGCCATGGGCGGCGCCGACCCGGCCTCGCTCCCCGGCGAGCACTGGGTCGACACCTGGACGTCGATGCCGCAGCTCACCGAGCCGGGCAACATGCCGCCTCCGCCGTACACGCAGGACAACCTGGTGCTGGCCGACACCACGCTCCGGCAGACCGTCCGCGTCTCCGCCGGCGGCAGGCACGTACGGCTGCGCTTCTCCAACGCCTTCGGCGGCGCGCCGCTGCCTCTCACCCGGGTCTCCGTCGCGCTCCCGGACGGCGGGAAGGCCGGCGTGAGCGCCATCCAGCCCGGCACCGCCCGGCCCGTGACCTTCCACGGCCGCCCCTCCACCGTCGTCCCCGTCGGCGCGCAGGTCGTGTCCGACCCGCTCGACCTCACGCTCGCGCCGCGCTCGATCCTGTCGGTGACCGTGCATCTCGCCGAGGGCCAGGCCTCGAACGCGCTCACCTCCCACCCCGGCTCCAGGACCACCTCCTACCTGGCCGCCGGCGACCAGACCGACGCCGTGGACCTGACCGGCGCGACCCCGGTCGACCACTGGTACCTGCTCAGCGCCGTCGAGGTCAGGGCCAGGCGCTCCACCGCCGCCCTCGCCGTGCTCGGCGACTCGCTGACCGACGGCAGAGGCTCCACCACCAACCGGAACGACCGCTGGCCCGACCAGCTGCTCGACCGGCTCCAGCCCCGCCTGCCCGGCCTCGCGCTGGCCAACCAGGCCGCGGGCGGCAACCGCGTGCTGAACGACGGGCTCGGCCCCAACGCCCTGGCCCGGCTGGACCGCGACGTGCTCGCCCAGAGCGGCGTGGCCTGGCTGATCGTCTTCGAGGGCGTCAACGACATCGGCACCGCGGCGGCCACGGAGGCCGCGCAGAAGCAGGTCGCCGACGACCTGATCGCCGCCTACGACCAGATCGCCACCCGCGCCCACGCCCAGGACCTCCTGGTCTACGGCGCCACCCTCACCCCCTTCGGCGGCAACACCTCCTACGACGACCCCGGCGGGTTCCGCGAGGCGGCGCGGCGGCAGGTCAACGAGTGGATCCGCACCAGCGGCACGTTCGACGCCGTGATCGACTTCGACCGCGCGGCCCGCGACCCGGCCGACGCCCGGCGGCTCCTGCCCGCCTACGACGTCGGCGACCACCTGCACCTGAACCCGGCCGGTTACAAGGCGCTCGCCGACGCCGTGCCGTCGCGGCTGTTCCACTTCTGACGGTCTCGTGCCTCCGGGACGCGGGCGGTCCCGGAGGCGGCTTGTCACCAGGGGTGGCCGGCCGGTGAGAAGATCAAGGGTGCTTCGAACAGCGAAGGCAGTACTCGACCGGTTACCGCAACCGCTGAAGGCCCTGGTGCTGAAGCACCGTGAGCCGCTGAAGTTCGCGGTGGTGGGTGGCGCGGCGTTCCTGGTGGACAACACGGTGTTCTACGGGCTGAAGCTCACGGTCCTCGAACCGAAGCCGGTGACCGCGAAGATCATCGCGGTGCTCGTGGCGACGATCGTGTCCTACGTGCTGAACCGCGAATGGTCGTTCCGCACCAGGGGCGGCCGCGAGCGCCGCCACGAGGCGGCGCTGTTCTTCCTGGTCAGCGGCATCGGCCTGGTGCTCAGCTCCGCGCCGCTGTGGATCTCCCGGTACGTGTTCCGCCTGGAGACGCCAGACGTGAGCCTGGCGACCCAGGAGATCGCCGACTTCATGAGCGCCCAGATCATCGGCACGCTGATCGCCATGGTCTTCCGCTTCTGGGCGCTCCGGAAGTGGGTCTTCCCCGACGAGAAGACCCAGCCCGGCGGCCTGCGCCTGGCTCCCGCCCCCGACGCCACGGACAAGGCGGCCTGACGGCGGCGAATCCGGAAGCCGTTCCGGCTGCCGATGCCCCGCGCGCCCGGTCAGCGGTAGGCGGCGGCCTGGAGGGTGTAGAGGTCGGCGTAGAGGCCGTTGAGCGACATGAGGGCCTCGTGGTCGCCCTGTTCGGTGATCTTGCCGTGGTCGAGGACGTAGATGCGGTCGGCGTAGCGGACGCTGGCCAGGCGGTGGGTGATGAGCAGGACCGTGCGGCCGTCGGAGTGGTCGCGGATCTTCTCGAACAGGGCGTGCTCGGCGCGGGCGTCGAGCGCCGCCGTGGGCTCGTCGCAGATGAGCAGGCGGGCGTCGCGGTGGAAGCCGCGGGCGACGGCGATGCGCTGCCACTGGCCGCCGGACAGCTCGTGGCCGTCCTTGAAACGGCGGTCGAGCAGGGTGCGGTAGCCGTGGGGGAGCTCGGCGACGACCTCGTCGGCCCCGGCGACGGCGGCGGCCTCGTGCAGGGCGGGCTCGCCCTTGCCGGTGCCCATCGTGATGTTGTAGCGGGCGGTGAGCGGCCAGCGGGTGTGGTCCTGGGCGATGACGGCCGTGCGCCGCCGCAGGTCGTCGGGCGGCACGTCGGCCAGCGAGACGTCGTCCCAGGCGACGGTGCCGCTGTCGGGCTCGTAGAGGCCGGACAGGATCTTGGCCAGGGTGCTCTTGCCCGAGCCGTTCTCGCCCACGAACGCGATGACCTCGCCGCGTTTGATCTCGACCGTCACGCCGCGCAGCGCCGGCGCCTCCGCGCCCGGATAGGTGAACGTCACGTCGTCGGCGACGATGCGCTCGAACGCCTCGGGGACGGCCAGCGGGCGGGCGCCGGGGACGCGGCGCTCGGCGTCGGCGCAGAACTCCAGGAAGTCGGTGAAGTAGAGGCCCTGCTCGTAGAGGCGGTTGGTGGCGAACATGAGGTTGGCCAGCGAGGTCTGGCCGGTCCTGATGGCCAGCACGGCGGTGCCGGCGACGGCGAGCGGGATCGCGGCCACGGCCAGCAGCGCGCCGAGCGTCACGTAGACCAGCGCGGTGCCGAGGCCGCCCAGCGCCTCGCCGGCCAGCCGGGCCACGGTCTCGCGCCTGGACAGCCGGAGCAGGACGTCCTGCTCGGCCTTGGCGACCGCGTCGTACATGCGCAGCAGGAAGCCGCGCATGGTGAACGAGCGCACCTCGGCGGCGGGCTCGCGGTCGGCCAGCAGCTCGGCGATGATCCATTTGCGGCGGCGGGCGGGGATGAGGGAGAACATGGTGGCGTAGCGCATGCGGGCGCCGCGCACCGCGGCCCACGCGTCGGGAAGCACCGCGAGCAGGAGCAGCGGCAGCAGGATCGGGTGGAGCACGCCCAGCACGCCCGCGGCGGCGGCGATGCCGACGGCGGCGGTGACCACGTCGATGGCGCCCGCGACCACCGAGCCGGCCACCGCGACCCCCCGTGTCTTGGCGCGTTCCAGGCTGTCGTGGAACTCGGGGTCGTCGTAGGCGGCCAGCTCGACGAGGCTGGTCAGGCCGTAGAGGCGCTCCTCGGTGTGGCGGGAGATCTGCGGGGTGAGCCGGGACTGGGCCCAGCCGGCGCCGGCCTGCACGACCGTGCGCAGCACGGCCGCGGCGCCGACCAGGACGAGGCTGGGCAGCGCGGACAGGACGCGCTCCGGCGTCGGGCCCTCGCTGAACAGCGCGCTGAGCACGCCGGTCGTGGCGAGCAGCCCGAAGGCGGTGAAGAGGCCGCCGAGCAGGTTGAGGACGATCGTGGCCAGGGTGTCGCGGGGGCCGGCCCGCCAGGCCATGGCCATGGCCTGGCCCACGAGCGAGGGCAGTCGCCTGGCGATGGTCAGGAAGCGGATCTCGGCCATCTTGTCGGTGTGGGCGTACCAGTCGGCGAGGGCGATCTCGCCGAGTTCGAGCGGCTCATCGGGCATGCGTTGAGTGTGCGCGCGGCCACTGACGGTTTCCGCTCTTGAGGGTGCCGGAGTAAGGAGACGGTGGCCCGGCCGACAGTCCTCCCTGGTCGAACGTGTCCGCCCCGCTGCGGCGTGTCCCCGTCGCCTTCGAGGGGCCGCCGCGATTTCATGTCCCCGGTCACATCACGGAAAGCGACAGAACGGGGACGGAATGCGAAGAATCACGGGGTTCGCGGTCGCGTGCGCGGTGGCGATGAGCGTCACGCAGCCGGCCTGGGCGGCGCCGCGCGACCAGGTACGGGTCGTCAGATACCTGGGGGAGCAGCGGCTGCCGTACCTGATGGAGTTCGCGGGCACCACCGTCGGCGGGTTGTCGGGCATCGACCGCGACCCGCGCACCGGCTCCTGGTACCTCATCTCCGACGACCGCGGGCGCTACGGCCCGGCCCGCTTCTACACCGCCCGCCTGGACATCGACCGGGCGACCGGCACGTTCACGGGTGTGAACCTGACCGGCGTCACGACCCTCACCCGCTCCGACGGCACCCCCTACCCCGGCTACGGCAAGGCCGACGCGGCCGACCCCGAGTCCATCAGGTACGACCGCTGGACCGGCCGCCTGCTGTGGGGCGACGAGGGCGACCGCCCCGACGCGGGACACCCGGACCTGCCGCTGGCCCCCGCCGGCGTACGCGCGGCCGACACCCAGGGGCGGCACCTGGACGACCTGCGCCTGCCGCGCAACCTGCGCCTGACCACCACCGGCACCGGCCCGAGGCGCAACGCGGGCTTCGAGGGCCTGGCCGTCACGGCCCGCAGGATCACCGCCATGACCGAGGGCCCACGCCACGAGGACGGCGCCCCGCCCACCCCCGGCCACGGCGCCCCCGCCAGGCTCACCGTCTGGGACAGGAACGGCGACCCGCGCGGCCAGTACGTCTACCCCCTCGACCGGCTCCCGGCCACGCCGATCCCGCCCACGGGGGACACCGACAGCGGCGTCTCGGAGATCCTGCCCATCGACGACCACCGCTACCTGGCGCTGGAACGTTCCTGGATCCAGGGCGTCGACTACAAGGTCAAGCTGTACGAGATCGACCTGCGGGGCGCCACGAACGTGCTGGACAGGAACGATCTGCGGGCGCCGTACCGGGCGGTGAGCAAGCGGCTGGTCCGCGACCTCGGCGACTTCCGGCCGCCGGTGCAGAACCTGGAGTCCATGTCGTGGGGGCCGCGCCTCGCCAACGGCGAGTGCACGCTGGTCATCGGGTCGGACGACAACTTCAGCAAGAGCGAGGTCACCTGGTTCACGGCGTTCGCCGTCACCGGCTGCCGCTGACCCCTGCCGGGCCGGGGCTTCCCGGCCCGGCGTTCACAGGCGGCCGACCGGCACGCGGCCCGAGACGTCCGCGTCGGCGAGGTCGCCGATCACGTCGTGGGCGCCGGCCGCGCGCAGCGCCCCGGCCTGGCCGCCCGACCTGTCCAGCGCCAGCACCAGCCCGAAC
>JABFVJ010000239.1 GCA_013362835.1 Nonomuraea sp.
CCACTTGCCGTTGCCCTCGCGCACGCCGGTCGCGACCACGTCGGCCACGTCGTCGAACCTGGCGGGCGGCAGCGCCACCTCGCGCGGGCGCAGGTAGAGGATCTCGCCGTCGAGCACGCCCAGCGCGCCGAGGCTCTGCCCCAGGTCGAACGGCGGGCCGCCGAGCCGCTGGAGCGTCCATCCCGGCGCCGTCGTGGTGTCGCCGCCGAGCTCGCCCATGGCCCGGAGCAGGCCGGGCAGGACGTGCGGCAGCGGGATGTCGGCGGGCAGCGCCAGGTCGGCCTTCCTGTGCGGCGCCACCACCGTGACATGGCACAACGGCGGGAGCGGCGCGGGCACCTGATGCAACGCGCCCTGCTGCGGAGGCGGGATCTCGGCCAGCGAAGTCACAAGCACAACATAGCGAGACAGAGTTAACTAGGAGCTCAACTCCGACGTTAGGGACATCTGGTAAGAAGGGTTCTTCCGAGCACCAGAAGGGCCTGTCACAAGGGTGAGCATCGTCGTCGTACGGCGCCCCGAGCGCCGCCCCAGCCCGAAGCCGCCGCGCGGCGAGATCCTGCTGGAGTCCCCGCCGGAGATCCCCGAGGTCCAGTCCCAGGGCATGATGGCGGTGCTGACGTACCTGCCGATGGTGGCGGGCGCCGCGGCGATGGGCCTGATGTTCACCGCCGGCGGCACCAACGCCAACCCCATCATGTACGTCGCCAGCGGCCTGTTCGCGTTCTCCATGGTCGGCATGACGATCGGCCAGATGGGCCGCCAGTCGGGCGAGCGCAAACACCGGCTCAACGGCGCCCGCCGCGACTACTTCCGCTACCTCGCGCAGATCCGCAAGAAGGTGCGCAAGGCCGCGATCCAGCAGCGCGAGGCCCTGGAGTGGAGCGGCCCGGCCCCCGACACGCTGTGGTGGACGGCCATGGGCCCCCGCCTGTGGGAGCGCCGCCCCCGCGACGAGGACTTCAGCACCGTACGGCTCGGCACCGGCGTCCAGAAGCTGGCCATCCAGCTCATCCCGCCGGACTCCAAGCCGGTCGAGGACCTGGACGCGCTGTCGGCGGGCGCGCTGCGCAGGTTCATCCGCACGCACTCGACGGTCGAGCGGCTGCCGGTGGCGGTGGCGCTGCACTCGTTCGCCCGGATCAAGCTCGACGGCGACCCGGTCCTGGTCCGCGGCCTGGTCAGGGCCATGGTCGCGCAGATGGCCGTCTTCCACTCCCCCGACGACATGCGGATCATGGTGTGCGCGAACAAGGAGTGGATGAGCCACTGGGAGTGGGTCAAGTGGCTGCCGCACGCGCTGCACCCCGAGGAGACCGACGGCGCGGGCCAGGTCAGGCTCATGGCCGAGAACCTGAGCCAGCTCGACCGCCTGGTGGGCGCGGAGCTGAAGGAGCGGGCCCGGTTCAAGCCGGGCGCCTCGCCCGACGCGCTGCCGTACCACGTGCTCATCCTGGACGGCGGGCACGTGCCGCAGGACTCGCAGCTCGGCGCGGACGCCATCGACGGCGTGACCGTGATCGACCTGTCGAACTCGGCGGGCGTGGTCGAGGAGCGCGCCACGCTGCGGCTGCGCATCGTCGCGGCCGGGGTCCACATGGTCAAGCTCGACCACGCGGGCAGGGAGAACAGCAACCGGCTCGGCGACCCCGACACCCTCGACTACCTGCGCGCCGAAGGGCTGGCCCGCCAGCTCGCGCCGCTGCGCGCCTCCACCGCCAAGGGCGGCGACACGCAGGACGTGCTCGCCGCCAACACGACGCTGACCGAGCTGCTCGGCGTCGGCGACCCGGCCCGGCTGGACCCGGCGCTGACCTGGCGGCCACGCGCGGGCCGCAACCGGCTGCGGGTGCCGATCGGGCTCGGCGCCGACGGCCGGCTGGTCGAGCTGGACATCAAGGAGTCCGCGCAGGGCGGCATGGGCCCGCACGGCCTGGTCATCGGCGCGACCGGCTCGGGCAAGAGCGAGCTGCTGCGCACGCTGGTGCTCGGCCTCGCCGTCACGCACTCCTCGGAGATCCTCAACTTCGTCCTCGTGGACTTCAAGGGCGGCGCGACCTTCCTCGGCCTCGACGGCCTCTCGCACGTCTCCGCGGTCATCACGAACCTGGAGGACGAGCTGCCGCTCGTCGACCGCATGCACGACGCGCTGCACGGCGAGATGGTGCGCCGCCAGGAGCTGCTGCGCGCGGCCGGCAACTACGCCTCCCTGCGCGACTACGAGAAGGCCCGCGAGCAGGGCGCGAACCTGAGCCCGCTGCCCACGCTGTTCGTGATCCTGGACGAGTTCAGCGAGCTGCTGACGGCCAAGCCCGAGTTCATCGACCTGTTCGTGATGATCGGCCGGCTCGGCCGCTCGCTCGGCGTGCACCTGCTGCTGGCCTCGCAGCGGCTGGAGGAGGGCCGGCTGCGCGGGCTGGACACGCACCTGTCGTACCGGATCGGCCTGCGGACGTTCTCGGCGATGGAGAGCCGGGTCGTGCTGGGCGTGGCCGACGCGTACGAGCTGCCGTCCGCGCCGGGCAACGGGTACCTGAAGTTCGACACCTCGGGCATGACCCGGTTCAAGGCCGCGTACGTGTCGGGCCCCCACCAGTCCGATCCCCGGCACGTCGCCGCCCCCGACGGCTCGGTGACGGTCAGGGAGATCGTCGAGTACGGCCCCGACTTCGTGCCCGTGCCGATGGTCGAGGAGTCGCCCGAGGAGGCGGCGGCGGCGCAGGAGGAGAGCAACAAGGCGCAGCGGAGCCTGCTCGACATCGTCGTCGGCCGCCTGGTCGGCCAGGGGCCGCCGGCCCACCGCATCTGGCTGCCGCCGCTCGCCGAGCCGCCCACGCTGGCGCACCTGCTGCCGCCGCTGTCGGTCACGCCCGAGCTGGGGCTGTCCACGGCCGGCTGGCCGGGGCGCGGGCGGCTGCAGGCCGTGGTGGGGATCGTCGACCGGCCGTTCGAGCAGCGGCGTGACCCGTACTGGCTGGATCTGTCCGGCGCGGCCGGGCACGTGGGCGTGGCGGGCGGGCCGCAGAGCGGCAAGAGCACGATCCTGCGGACGCTGATCACCAGCATGGCGCTCACGCACACCCCCCGCGAGGTGCAGTTCTACTGCCTCGACTTCGGCGGCGGCGCGCTCTCGACGCTGGAGGGGCTGCCGCACGTCGGCGGCGTGGCCTCCAGGCTCGACGCCGACCGGGTGCGCCGCACGGTGGCCGAGATCGCCTCGGTGCTGCGCGACCGGGAGCGGGAGTTCACCGAGAACGGCGTCGACTCCATGGCCACCTACCGCAGGCGCGTCGCCGACGGCTCGCTCCAGGGCGACGGCTGGGGCGACATCTTCCTGGTCGTGGACGGCTGGCTGACGATCAGGCAGGACTTCGAGGCGCTCGAACCGGTCATCACCGACCTCGCGGCGCGCGGCCTCGGCTACGGCATCCACGTGGTGGCGGCCACGGGCAAGTGGTCGGAGTTCCGGCCGGGCATCAGGGACCTGTTCGGCACGCGGGTGGAGCTGAAGCTCGGCGACGCGTACGAGTCCGAGATCAACAGGAAGAAGTCGCTGGCCGTGCCGGAAGGCGTGCCGGGACGCGGCCTGAACAAGGACGGCCTGCACTTCCTCGGCGCGCTGCCCAGGATCGACGGCGTGCAGGACTCCGACGACCTCGCCACCGGGCTCCAGGGCCTCGTGCACGCGATCAGGGACTCCTGGCAGGGCCCGGCCGCCAAGCGGGTCAGGCTGCTGCCGTCGGTGCTGCCGGTCGCGTCGCTGCCGGGCGTCGAGGAGACCGGCAAGGGACGGATCGCGATCGGCGTGGACGAGGCCGCGCTCGCGCCCGTGCTGATCGACTTCGACGCCGACCCGCACTTCATCGTGGTCGGCGACACCGAGAGCGGCAAGTCGAACCTGCTCAAGGTGATCGCCGAGAACGTCGTGGCCAGGCACACGCCGCGCGAGGCCATGATGATCGTGATCGACTACCGCAGGTCGCTGCTGGACACGGCGGTCAGCGAGAACCGCATCGGCTACGCCGCCTCCAGCGCCGCCGCGCTCGAACTGGTCAACGACGCCCGCAACGCGCTGCTCAAGCGGCTGCCCCCGGCCGACCTCACGCCCGAGCAGCTGCGCGCCCGCGACTGGTGGAAGGGCTCCGACCTGTACATCGTGGTCGACGACTACGACCTGGTCGCCACGTCGAACAACCCGCTGCTGCCGCTGGTCGAGCTGCTGCCGCAGGCCCGCGACATCGGCCTGCACCTGATCATGTCGCGCGCGATGGGCGGCCTCGGCCGGGCCATGTTCGACCCGGTGATCCAGCGGATCAAGGACATGGCGAGCCCGGCCGTGGTCCTGTCGGGCAGCAAGGACGAGGGCTTCCTGTTCGGCAACGTACGCGCGCAGCCGCTGCCGCCCGGACGCGGACTCGTCGTGGACAGAAGATTCGGCTCGCGGCTCGCGCAGACGGCGTTCTGGCCGCCGGCGGAGGAGGACTGATGGCGGGACTCGACATCCACTTCGACGCCCTGGACGACTGCCGCACCGCGGCCAAGACCGTCGCGGGCAAGTTCGGCGACCTGGCCGACGGCTATCCGGCCAAGGCCGCCGACTCCTCGATCTTCGGCAAGCTGGCCGGCTCCTCGGCGCTCGCGACCGCCGTCGACCTGGTGGAGAGCACCGCCGACCGCGAGTTCGGCAAGGCCAAGAGTCTCGTCCAGAGCGTCGAGCGGGCGCTGGACCTGGTGGAGAGCAACGTACGGAAGGCGAACTCGCCGTCATGAGCGCTCCCGAAGCGATCAACGGCCTGCCCGGCGGTCCGGCGCTCGCCGCGCTGGCCGCCCAGGTGACCGGCGACCCGGGCGCGATCCGCGGCATCGCCAAGCGCTGGCGTACGGCGGCCGGCAAGGTCCTCTCGGACTCGGGGCAGCTCGGCAGCGCCGTCACCACCGTGGACCTGGCCTGGGAGGGCGCGTCGGCGGACGCGTTCGTCCGCTACATGGGCGGCTACGGCAGGGCCGGGCAGGACCTGCACGACGCGCTGGTCTCCTGCGCCGACGCGCTCGACACCGCCGCCGGCGTGCTGGAGAGCGCCCAGCGCCAGGTGGACGGCATCTGCGACCGCCTGCTCACCCGCGTGGCGAACCACAAGGCCGCCAACCCCGACGCCGAGCAGAAGGCCCTGGACGCCGACATCGGCCGCATGGTGACCGAGGAGACCGAGAACGCCGCGAAGCCGGTCAAGGAGGCCAAGGACGCCGTCACCGACGCCACGAAGGCCATCGGCACCGCGCTGGACGAGCGGAAGACCACGTTCGCCCAGATCAAGGCGGCGGGCGAGCAGGAGTTCGTGCCGGACTCGGGGCACCGGTTCGACTGGCGGCGTACGCGGAGCTACACCTCGGCGGGGACGGGCGGGAGCCCGATCGTCGGCGGCTACGGCCCGAGCGGCCCGCCTCCCCCGGGCGGCGGGCCGGCGCCCTCGGGCAAGGTCAAGGAGTGGATCGAGCAGGCCATCGCCATCCTCAAGGAGCACGGCGTCCCTGCCGACAGGATGAACCCGAACGACATCTGGATGATCATCCAGCACGAGTCGGGCGGCAACCCGCACGCGATCAACCTGTGGGACTCCAACGCCGCCGCCGGCCACCCGTCGAAGGGCCTCATGCAGACGATCGACCCGACCTTCAACGCCTACGCGCTGGACGGCCACCGCGACATCTACAACCCCGTGGACAACATCATCGCGGGCGTGCGCTACTCGATCGAGCGCTACGGAGGTGTGTCCGCGGTGCCGGGGGTCGTGGGCATGAAGACCGGATCCGGCTACCGCGGCTACTGAACCCTAACCGCAGTTGCCCCAGGGCGCGCTGGTGTTGCCCGAACCCGCGCTCCCCGAGTACCGCACGCACTTCCCCTTGGCGGGCAGCTTGACCGGACCTGCGTAGTATTCGAAGTTCCCGCTGTCGGTCCTGCTCTCGCCGCCCTGCACCTCCAGCGTCGCGCTGACCGGCGTCGCCTTGCCGACGTCGGCGCCCGTCTTGAGGGTGACCACGCAGTTCTGGCCCGTGCTGTTGTTGTACAGCTGGTACGTCACGCCCCCGTTGAACGCGCTCGACCGCTGCACCCCGAAACCGGACCCGCACACCTGCGTCGCCGTGTACGGGTTCTTCTTCGGCGCGGCGGGAGGCGCGGTCGTCTTGGTGGGCGCCGGCTCGGCGGGCTTCTGCGTGGTCGGCCTCTCGGTCGGCTTCTCGGTCGGCTTCTCCGTGGGCTTCTCGGTGGGCTTCTCCGTCGGCTTCTGAGTGGTCCGCGTCGGCGTCGGGGTCGGCCTGACGGTCTTGGTGACCGTGGCCGTGGGCTTGGCGGGCTTCTTGGTCTGCGTCTTCGCCTGCGCGGTCGGCCGGACCGTGGGGACGATCACCGGCTGGGGCACCGTCGGCGTCGGCACCGTGGTGATGACCGGCACCTCGGGCGCGTCCGTGGGATCGTCGCTCGGCAGCACCAGCGGGCCCACGCCGCTGTCCTCGGGGCTCGGCGTGTCCGCCCACGGCGCGGTCACCTCGGCCTGCGGCTGGC
>JABFVJ010000214.1 GCA_013362835.1 Nonomuraea sp.
GGAGTAGGCGAGGTAGGTGGTGGGCGGCAGGCGCAGCGTGCGCTCGCCCTCGACGTCGTAGGGCACCATCGTCCCGTCGAACCCGGCCAGCACCACGGTCCCGTTCGCGGGCTCGCCGTCGCGGTCGCGCAGCTTCAGGGTCAGGTCGTACAGCTCGCGCTCCTTGACGGCGCCGAAGCCGGTGCGCAGCGTGCTCTGACCCGCCGTCGCGGTGACCACGCCGGAGACCTGCGCGCCCGGCGCGAGCCCGCCCGGGTCGACGGTCAGCGTGGCCTGCGCGGTGCCGTGCGCGGGGACGGTGAGCTTCGCCGGGGAGACCGTGGCGCCTTCGGTGACGGCCAGGTCGAGCGCGGCCTCGGCGTCGCCGTCGTTGGTGTACGTGATCGTCCTGGTGGTCTTGGGATCGTCGGCGGCGTGCGGCCAGTCGTAGAAGGCCGTGGGCACCGAGCCGGTCGCGCTGAGCGTCGCCCCGACGGCGGCGGCCACGTCGAGGCGGCCGACGCCCTGCTGGAACGGAGTGTAGGGCAGCGACTCGGCCGAGCTCATGAGCGTGTCCTTGAGCTGCTGCCCGGTCCAGCCCGGGTGCCGCTGGAGCAGGATCGCCGCCGCCCCCGCCACGTGCGGCGTGGCCATGGAGGTGCCGTCCAGCTTCCAGTACGGCCCGCGCGCCTGCGTGTTGTACGACGAGTGCGCCGCGTTGATCCCCACCCCAGGCGCTGAGAGGTCCGGCTTGAGGCCGTACGTCTTGTTGAGCGGGCCCATGCTGGAGAAGTCGGCCCGTTCGTCGGACTTGTCCACGGCGGCCACGGTCAGCGCCGAGGCGGCCGAGCCCGGCGCGCCGATCGTGCCCTCGCCGTAGCTGTTGCCGGCCGCGATCACGAAGAGCGTGCCGTACTGCTGGGAGAGCGCGTCCACGGCCTGGGCCATGGGGTCGGCGCCGCCGTCCGGGACGCTGCTGCCGAGGCTCATGCTGACGACCTTCGCCTTGGCGGCGGCCCACTCCATGCCCGCGATGATCCACGAGTCCTGGCCGTAGCCGTCGTCGCCGAGCACCTTGCCGATCAGCAGGTCGGCGCCGGGGGCGACGCCCTTGTTGTCGCCGTTCGAGGCGGCGCCGGTGCCCGCGACCGTGGAGGCGACGTGGGTGCCGTGGCCGTTGACGTCCTTGACCTCCTCGCCGGGCACGAAGCTGGCCGACTCGGCGACCTGGTCCTTCAGGTCCGGGTGCGTGGTGTCGATCCCGGTGTCCAGCACGGCCACCTTGACGCCGCTGCCGTCGTACCCGGCCGCCCACGCCTGCGGGGCGCCGACCTGCGGCACGCTCTCCTTGAGCGCGACCCTGGCCTTGGCGTCCAGCCAGACCTTGGAGACGCCGCCCGCGAGCCTGGCGCGCCGTCCTGCCGCGATCGTGTCCCAGAACGCCCGGGGATCCGCGCCGACCTGGAGCGCGGCGCCCTTGACGCTGGGCAGCGGGCGTACGACCCGCGCCCCGGTCAGGGCCGCGCGCGGCGCGGGGCCGTCGTAGGTGACGATCACCGGCGGGACGTCGTGGTAGCCCATGGCGGCCAGGCCGGTGATGTCGAACAGGCGGCGGTCGAGCCGGTCCGCGGCGAGCAGCGGCACGGCCTCGTCGGGGATGACGTACAGGTCGCCGCCCGACTGCTGCACCCGTACGCCGCCCTGCGCGCCCACGGGACGGTCGACGGTGACGGTGTCCTGGTCGCCGGGGCCGTCCACGTAGTGCACGCGGTCGCCGGTGAGCAGGGTGATCGTGCGTTCTGGCGGTGCCGGGTCGCGCTGGTCCGCGTGGGCCGCCTGGGGGACGGCGAGGCCGGTCGCCGCGAGAGCCGCGGCGGCCAGCGTCCTTGCGGGGAAATTGAGGGGCATGTGGGGATTTCATCCGCTCGCCTGCCCCGCGCGGAAGATCAGCCGCCTGGCGAAAACCCGCCTTGACGGTACTCCGCCAAACGGCCCCTCAACCCCCGCCGCTCGATGCCGAGCGCTATACGTTGCGGCGGTACTGGCCGCCCGCCTCGAACAGGGCGTCGGTGATCTGGCCGAGCGAGCAGACGCGGGCCGCCTCCATCAGCACCGCGAACGCGTTGCCCTCCGACATGGCGACCTCGCGCAGCCGGGCCAGCTCCGCGGGCGCCTGGGCCCGGTTGCGCTCGTGGAAGGCGCGCAGGCGGTCGAGCTGCGAGTGCTTCTCCTCCTCGGTGCCCCTGGCCAGCTCCAGCTTGTGCGCGTCGGACTCCTCGGCGCCGGGGTTGCGGAAGGTGTTCACGCCGATGATCGGCAGGGAGCCGTCGTGCTTGCGCATCTCGTACAGCATGGACTCGTCCTGGATCTTGCCGCGCTGGTAGCCGGTCTCCATCGCGCCGAGCACGCCCCCGCGGTCGGAGAGGCGTTCGAACTCGGCCAGTACGGCCTCCTCCACCAGGTCGGTCAGCTCGTCGATGACGAACGAGCCCTGCAGCGGGTTCTCGTTCCTGGCCAGACCCCATTCGCGGTTGATGATGAGCTGGATCGCCATCGCCCGGCGCACCGAGTCGGCCGACGGGGTCGTGACGGCCTCGTCGAAGGCGTTGGTGTGCAGGCTGTTGCAGTTGTCGTAGATGGCGGTCAGGGCCTGCAGGGTCGTACGGATGTCGTTGAAGGACATCTCCTGGGCGTGCAGGGACCGGCCCGAGGTCTGGATGTGGTACTTGAGCTTCTGCGAGCGCTCGCCCGCGCCGTAACGCTCGCGCATGGCCACCGCCCAGATCCGGCGCGCCACCCGCCCGAGCACGTTGTACTCCGGGTCCATCCCGTTGGAGAAGAAGAACGACAGGTTCGGCGCGAAGTCGTCGATCCGCATCCCCCTGGCCAGGTACGCCTCCACGTACGTGAACCCGTTGGCCAGCGTGAACGCGAGCTGGCTGATCGGGTTCGCCCCCGCCTCGGCGATGTGGTAGCCGGAGATGGAGACCGAGTAGAAGTTCCTGACCCCGTTCTGGATGAACCACTCCTGGATGTCGGCCATCATCCGCAACGAGAACTCGGTGGAGAAGATGCAGGTGTTCTGCCCCTGGTCCTCCTTCAGGATGTCGGCCTGCACCGTGCCCCTGACCGTCGCCAGCGTGCGGGCCCGCAGGTCGGCGGCCTCCCGCTCGTCGGGCTCGCGGCCCTGCTCGGCGCGGAAGCGATCGAGCGCCTGGTCGATCGCGGCGTTGAGGAAGAAGGCGAGGATCGTGGGCGCGGGCCCGTTGATCGTCATCGACACCGACGTGTTGGGCGCCGCCAGGTCGAACCCGTCGTAGAGCACCTTCATGTCGTCGAGCGTGGCGATCGACACGCCCGAGGTGCCGACCTTTCCGTAGATGTCGGGACGCAGGTCGGGGTCGTGGCCGTACAGGGTGACCGAGTCGAACGCCGTGGACAGGCGGGTGGCGGGCTGACCCTCCGACAGCAGCTTGAAGCGCCTGTTGGTGCGGAACGGGTCGCCCTCCCCCGCGAACATCCTGGTCGGGTCCTCGTCGTCGCGCTTGAAGGGGAACACCCCCGCGGTGAACGGGAACGTGCCCGGCAGGTTCTCCGAGCGCAGGAACCTCAGCAGGTCACCGTGGTCGCCGAAGCGCGGCAGGGCCACGCGCGGGACGCGGTTGCCCGACAGCGTCTCCCGCCAGAGCGGGGTGTGGATCTCGCGGTCGCGGATCTTCACGACCAGCTCGTCGCTGCTGTACGCCTCCTTGATCGCGGGCCAGGTGTCGAGCAGGCGGCGGCTCTCCTCGGTCAGCTCGCCCTCGGCCTGCTCGGCGAGCCCGGCCAGGCGCGCGTCGTCGCCGTCCAGGAGCTCCCGTACGGCGGCGAGCTGCTGCCGGCGGCGGGCGACCTCCGCCTGGGCCAGCGTCTCGGCATGGTAGCCGCGCACGGTCTCGGCGATGTCGGCCAGATAGCGGGACCTCGCGGGCGGGACGATGGCCGCCGCCGCCCTGGACGTGCGCTCGGTCACGACGGGCAGCAGGCCCGGCCCCTCGTCCTCCAGCAGGTGGCCCTTGAGGTGCTGGTAGAGGGCGGTGACGCCGGCGTCGTTGTAGCGGGCGGCGATGGTGCCGAAGACCGGCATGTCCTCCGGCGACCGGCCGAACGCCTCGCGGTTGCGCACGAGCTGGCGGCGCACGTCGCGCAGGGCGTCCTCGGCGCCGCGCCGCTCGTACTTGTTGATCACGACGGCCTCGGCGAAGTCGAGCATGTCGATCTTCTCCAGCTGGGAGGCGGCGCCGAACTCCGGTGTCATGACGTAGATGGGCACGTCCACGTGCGGGACGATGCCGGCGTCGCCCTGGCCGATGCCGGGGGTCTCCACGATCACCAGGTCGTAGCCGGCGGCGCGGCAGGCGACGATCACGTCGTCGAGGCAGGCCGGGACCTCGTTGGCGGCCCCTCGGGTGGCCAGGGAGCGGAAGTAGGTCTGGGGGCCCAGGCTGTTCATCCTGATGCGGTCGCCGAGCAGCGCGCCGCCGCCGCGCCTGCGGGTGGGGTCGATGGCGAGGATCGCGATGCGCAGCTTGTCGTCGTTGTCCACGCGGAACCTGCGGACGAGCTCGTCGGTGAGCGAGGACTTGCCGGAGCCGCCCGTACCGGTGATGCCGAGGACGCGCGCCGGGCGCTCGCGCCCCGCGACCGCGGCCCTCAGGCCCTCGGCCAGCTCGGCCGAGGCGCGGCCCGACTCCATGAACGTGATCGCGCGGGCCAGCGCCGGCTGGTCGCCCGAGAGCACGGCCTCCAGGGAGGGCTCGTCGCCGAGCTCGTGGTCGCAGTCCTCGATCAGCTTGTTGATCATGCCGGGCAGGCCGTAGCGCTGGCCGTCCTCGGGCGAGAAGATGCGCGTGACGCCGCGCGAGTGCAGCAGCTCGATCTCCTCCGGGACGATCACGCCGCCACCGCCGCCGTAGACCTTGACGTGGCCCGCGCCGCGCTCGCGCAGCAGCTCGACCAGATACGTGAAGTACTCCACGTGGCCGCCCTGGTAGGAACTGATCGCCACGCCCTGCACGTCCTCCTGGACGGCCGCGGTGACGACCTCGTCGACCGACCTGTTGTGGCCGAGATGGATCACCTCCGCCCCCTGGGTCTGGAGGATGCGCCGCATGATGTTGATCGCCGCGTCGTGGCCGTCGAACAAGGCCGCGGCGGTCACGAAACGGACGGGGTATGCCGGGACGTGCACGCCTGATCACTCCTTTGTGAGGGGACCTACTGCGAAGATACTAGGACGTCCAACTATTTCGGTAGTAGGACGTCCTGGTAGCCCTCTCCGGTATGGGTAAGGACTGCCCCAGGGGGTGACGCCGATGCGCGCGTTGACGTTCGAGCCGGGGCGGCCGGGAAGCCTTGAGACGGAAGAGGTGCCCGATCCGCGGCCCGGACCTGGCGAGATCCTGGTCCAGGGGCTGGCACTGGGGGTCTGCGGTACCGACAGGGAGCTGGCCGCGGCCGAGTACGGCTGGGCGCCGCCCGGCAGGCACCGCATGATCATCGGCCACGAGTCGCTCGGCCGGGTGCTGGAGGTCCCCGACGGGTCCGCCTTCTCCCCCGGCGACCTCGTCGTGGGCGTCGTACGCCGCCCCGACCCCGAACCGTGCGGGGCGTGCATGCGCGGCGAGTTCGACATGTGCCGCAACGGCCGCTACACCGAGCGCGGCATCAAGGAGATCGACGGCTACGCGAGCGAGCGCTGGGCGGTGGAGGCCGGCTACGCCGTACGCCTCGAGCCTTCGCTGGCCGGGGTCGGCATGCTGGTCGAGCCCACGTCCGTGGTCGCCAAGGCGTGGGAGCAGATCGAACGCATCGGCGCGCGTGCCTGGTTCGAGCCGCGCACGCTGCTGGTGACCGGCGCCGGGCCGATCGGGCTGCTGGCGGCGCTGCTGGGGCGGCAGCGGGGGCTGGAGGTGCACGTGCTCGACCGGGAGTCGGGCGGGGTCAAGCCGGCGCTGGTGGCCGACCTGGGGGCGACGTACCACGTGGGGAGCAGTCTGGAGCCGTTCTCCAAGGAGAAGCCGGACATCATCATCGAGTGCACCGGGGTCGGGCAGCTCGTCATGGAGGCCATGGTCACCACCGCCTCGGCGGGGATCGTCTGCCTGGCCGGGCTCGGGGCGGGCGGGCGTACGCACCGGGTGGACGGGGGCGAGATCAACCGGGACATCGTGCTGGAGAACGACGTGGTGTTCGGCACCGTCAACGCCAACCTGCGCCACTTCAGGGACGCGGCGACGGCCCTCGCCCAGGCGGACCGGGGCTGGCTGGAGCGCCTGATCTCCCGCCGGGTTCCCCTCGACCGCGCCCTGGAAGCCTTCGAACACCGGCCCGACGACGTCAAGGTCGTCATCGACCTGACCGCGTCCTGACCACGTCCCCGCCCGAGCGCGGGTCAGCTCTTGGGGTCGTAGGGCTTGCGGCGGGTGGGGGCGGCGGGCTTGGAGGACGATCGGCCCGTCCCGGCGGAGCGGCCCGCGCCCGCCGGCACTCGTGCTCTCCCGTCCGGTGCGGCGGTGGGGTGCGGTTCTGTCGCCTTCTCGCCGC
>JABFVJ010000482.1 GCA_013362835.1 Nonomuraea sp.
CCGGAGCGCGGGTACTGTTGGGCGACGTGAGCAAGCAACGGGTCGCGCAGCTCGAATACTCCGAATTCCAGTCGGCCATGCTCGACGAGGACAAGCGCCGCCGCAAGGCCGCGAAGATCATCGCCGTGCTGGAGCACTTCCAGGGGCCCCTCGGCGGGCTGACCGTGGGCGACGTGGGGTGTTCCGCCGGGTTCATCGCCGACGAGCTGGCCCAGGCGGGGGCCAAGCACACGCTGGGCATCGACATCGACGTCCCGGGGCTGCGCAAGGCCGCCGACCGGTTCGGCGAGCGGGTGGCGTTCGTGTGCGGCGACGGCACGGCGCTGCCCTTCCCCGACGGGTCGATCGACGTGCTGGTGTTCAACCACATCTACGAGCACGTGGTCGACCCCGACGCCGTGGTGGCCGAGATGCGCCGGGTGCTGTCCGACGACGGCGTGCTCTACCTCGGTCTCGGCAACCGGCTCGGGGTCATCGAGCCGCACTACAAGCTGCCGTTCCTGTCCTATCTGCCGCCCGCGCTCGCCGACCGCTACGTCCGCGCCTTCGGCCGCGCCGACCACTACTACGAGCGGTTCAGGACGCGGCGCGGGCTGCGCAGGATGTTGCGCGCCTTCCACGTGTGGGACTACACCTTCCCCGTGCTGGCCACGCCGACCAGGTTCGCCGGGTCCGAGCTGTTCCCCGGCGCGCTCGGCCGGGTCGTGAAGGCGGTGCTTGCCCGCATGCCGCGCGAGGTGCTGCGGCTGCTGCTGCCCGTCGTGCCGACGTACCTGTGGGTGGCCACCAAGACGCCGCGCGGGCCCGTGGGGGCCGCGCTGCCGCAGCCGCCCGAGCGGGTCCTGCCGCTGTGAGCCTGGTGGACGACGAGACCGGGGCGACGGCCGTACCGAGGCGGTCGTTGCCGCGCAGGGTGCTGCGCTTCGGCTTCCTCGCGGTCGCGCTCGGGTTCGGCACGTGGGCGGTGGCCAGGGAGTGGGACGCCGTGGTGGCCGGGTTCGCCAGGCTGTCGTGGCCGGCGCTCGCCGGGTCGCTCGTCGCCGTGGTCGCCGCGCTGCTCGGGGCCATGCTCACCTGGCGTACGCTGCTGGCCGACCTCGGCTCGCCGCTGCCGCTGCGACCGGCCGCGAAGGTGTTCTTCGTCGGCCAGCTCGGCAAGTACATCCCCGGCGCGGTCTGGCCGGTGCTCGCCCAGATGGAGATGGGCCGCGACCTCGGCGTGCCGCGCCCGCGCAGCGCCGCGGTGTTCTTCCTGATGATGCCCATCCAGATCGCCACCGGCCTGCTCGTCACGCTCGTCACGCTCGGCTGGGACCGGTTCGGCTGGCTGCTCCTGCTCATCCCGCTGCTGCTGGTGCTGCTGGAGCCCAAGGTGATCAACGGCGTGATCGGCTACGCGCTGCGCAAGCTCAGGCGCGAGCCGCTGGAACGCCCGCTCACCCGCCGCGGCATGCTCACCGCGCTCGGCTGGTCGCTCGCCGGCTGGGCCGCCTACGGCGTGCACTTCTTCTTCATCGCCCCCCAGGGCGGCCTGCTGTTCGCGATCGGCGCGTTCGCGCTGTCGTGGTGCCTCGGCATCATGACCTTCGTCGTACCGGCGGGGGCGGGGGTGCGCGAGGTGGTCATGGTGGCCGTGCTCGCTCCCGTGCTCGACAGCGGCGCGGCCATCGCGGTGGCCCTCTGCTCCCGCATCGTCATCGTCGCGGGCGACCTGATCTGCGCCGGGATCGCGGGAATCGCCGCGCGTCGCGACTCCGTGTGATTTGACCCACGTTTTTGGGGAGGCTGGTCATAAGCTGAACCAAAGAGGGGGACCGCGGAGGTCCCACGTTGATCTTGAGGGGAGAAGATCCACGTAATGCCTCGAGTGCTCGTCGACGCGGCCGCGGTTCCCGCCGACCGTGGCGCGTTGATCAGGTACGTGGACGGGCTCGTGGCCGCGCTCCACCGGGCCGGGGCCGATCTGGCCGTGGTCTGCCAGCGTTCCGAAGCGGAGCGGTACCAACGGCTCGCGCCGTCCGCCCAGGTCATACCCGGTCCCGTCGCCATCACCAACAGGGCCGCCAGGCTCGCCTGGGAGCAGACCGGCGTGCCGCTGCTCGCCCGCCAGACGGGGGCGGAGGTCATCCACGCCCCCTACTACTCCTTCCCGCTGCGCGCGGGGGTGCCGAGCGTCGTGACGGTGCACGACGTGACGTGGTTCACCGAGCCGGAGCAGCACAGCCCGGCGCGGGCCGCGTTCTTCCGCTCGGCCACCCGCACCGCCGTACGCCATGCCCGGCGGGTGATCGTGCCGTCCAAGGCGACCAGGGACGAGCTGGTACGCGTCCTGTCGGCCGACCCGACCCGCATCGACGTCGCCTACCACGGCGTCGACCTGGCCCAGTTCCACCCGCCGAGCGAGGACGAGATCCGCCGGGCGGCCATGAGATGCGGGCTGCACGGCCAGCCCTACGTGGCCTTCCTCGGCAACCTCGACCCGCGCAAGAACGTCCCCAACCTGATCCGCGGCTTCGCCGCCGCGGTGAAGCGGCTGGAGACGCCGCCCGCGCTGGTGCTCGGCGGCGGCGTGCACGAGGACGACGTCGACGCCGCCTGCCGCGAGGTCGAGGCCACCGTACGGGTGATCAGGCCCGGCTACCTGCGCGCGCCCGACCTGCCCGGGTTCCTGGGCGGGGCGCTCGTCGTGGCCTTCCCCTCGCGCGGCGAGGGCTTCGGCCTGCCGGTGCTGGAGGCCATGGCCTGCGGCGCGGCCGTGCTGACCAGCCACCGCACGTCGCTGCCCGAGGTGGGCGGTGACGCCGTGGCCTACACTGAGCCGGACGCGGACAGCATCGCCGACGCGCTGGGACACCTGCTCGCCTCCTCCGACCGGAGACGGCAGCTGCAGGAGGCCGGGCCGGCAAGGGCACGCGAATTCACCTGGGAGGCCTCCGCGGAGGCGCATCTCAGCTCTTATCAACGCGCAATCGAATAGTTCGCTACTCTCACGGAGTGATGGAGAGCTCTTTGCCAGACCTCGAGGCGATCCTCCTGGTCGGGGGGCAGGGCACACGCCTGCGTCCGCTGACACTGGGCACGCCCAAGCCGCTGCTGCCGACCGCCGGAGTGCCGTTCCTGGCCCACCAACTGGCCCGCGCGCGCTCCTTCGGCGTACGCCGGATCGTGTTCGCGACCTCGTACAAGGCGTCGATGTTCGAGCCCGTCTTCGGTGACGGGGAGTCCTTCGGGCTCTCGCTGGAGTACATCACCGAGGAGACCCCGCTCGGCACGGGCGGCGCGATCCGCAATGCCGCCGAGGCCCTCACGGCGGCCCCGTCCGACCCGGTGCTCATCCTGAACGGCGACATCCTTTCCGGTCATGACATCGGCGACCAGGTGCGCACCCATTGCGCGCGCGGCGCCGCTGTAACGCTCCACCTGACAGAAGTGGACGACCCCACGCGGTTCGGCTGCGTGCCGACGGACGAGTCCGGCCGGGTGACCGCGTTCCTGGAGAAGACCCCCAACCCGGTCACCAACCGCATCAACGCCGGCTGCTACGTCTTCACCCGCTCGGTGATCGACTCGATCCCGCGCGGGGAGGTCGTCTCCGTGGAGCGCGAGACGTTCCCCGGGCTGATCGACTCCGGCGAGCTGGTGCTGGGCTACGCCGACCGCACGTACTGGCTCGACGTGGGCACGCCGGCCGCGTTCGTGAAGGGCTCGCGCGACCTGGTGCTCGGGCGGCTCGACTCGCCCGCGCTGCCCGGCCCGCACGGCGAGCACCTGGCGCTCGAAGGCGCGCGGGTCTCGGCGGAGGCCAAGGTCGAGGGCGGCACCGCCGTCGGCGCGCGGGCCGTCGTCGAGGCGGGGGCGTCGGTCGTGGGGTCGATCCTGGGCGACGACTGCGTCGTCGAGGCCGGGGCCACGGTGACCGACTCCGTGATCGGGCGGGGCGCGCGGATCTGCGCGGGCACGGTCGTGCGCGACGCGGTGATCGGCGACGGGGCCGTGGTGGGGCCGGGCAACGAGCTTCAGGGCGGGGTGCGCGTCTGGCCCGGCATCGAGCTGCCCGAACGCGCGCTGCGCTACTCCAGCGACGTCTGACCCGGCCGCGCCTTCCGCGCCTCCTGTGCCTTCCGCGTGCTTTCCGGCGCGGTGGGCGTACCGGACGAGTGGGCGAGCACGTGGCTGGGCGCGGCAGACTGGACGGGTGATGGAGCGCAGGTGGGAGCCCGCCGGGCCGCTGGACGTGGAGCTGGCGCTGGGCCCGCACCGGCGCGGCACGGGCGATCCCGCCTGGCGCAGGACCCCCGACGGCGCGGTGTGGCGCACGTGCAGGACGCCCGACGGGCCCAGCACGCTGCGGGTGAGCGTCCAGGCGGGGGCCGTGCACGGGCAGGCGTGGGGGCCGGGCGCCGGATGGGCGCTGGAGACGATGCCCGCGCTGGTCGGCGCGCTCGACGACGTGTCCGGGTTCCGGGTGAGGCACGACGTCCTGGCCGACGTGGCGCGCAAGCACGCCGGGTTGCGGATCGGGCGTACCGGGCGGGTCATGGAGGCCCTGGTGCCTGCCGTGCTGGAGCAGAAGGTCGTGGGCAGGGAGGCGTGGCGGGCCTGGCGCTGGCTGCTCGGCCACTACGGCGAGCCGGCGCCCGGGCCCGCGCCCGAGGGCATGCGGGTGGTGCCCGAGCCGGTCGTGTGGCGGCAGATCCCGACCTGGCACTGGCACAAGGCGGGCGCCGAGGCGGTGCGGGCCAGGACGATCGCCACCGCCGCCTGGCACGCGGGCAAGCTGGAGGCCGCGGACACCACGCAGGAGCTCGACCGGCTGCTGCGCGCCCTGCCCGGCATCGGCGTGTGGACGTCGGCCGAGGTGCGCCAGAGGGTCTTCGGCGACCCCGACGCGGTGAGCGTGGGCGACTTCCACCTGGCCAAGCTGGTCGGCTACGCGCTGACCGGGGAGAAGACCGACGATCCCGGGATGATGCGGCTGCTGGAGCCGTACGTGGGGCATCGGCATCGGGCGACGGTGCTCGTCTGGCTCAGCGGGCTGCGTCCGCCCGCGCGGGGGCCGCGGATGGCGGCGCGGGACTACCGGTCGTTCTGACGCCCTGGGTGCGCGGTGCGAACTCAGGGGTGCGTACTGTGCCTGTATGAGTCTTGTCAGTGATTCCGCGCTCCGCCGTGCCCTCGCCCGTGCCCGAGACGGCAAGGCGCTCGACGTCACCGAGGCGGCCGTTCTGTTGCGGGCGCGGGGCGAGCGGCTCGACGCGCTGCTCGACCACGCCTCGCGCGTACGTGACGCCGGGCTGAAGGCCGTCGGCAGGGAAGGGATCATCACCTACAGCAGGAAGGTGTTCATCCCGCTGACCCGGTTGTGCCGTGACCGTTGTGGCTACTGCACGTTCGCGACCGCGCCGCACAAGCTGGAGTCCGCCTTCCTGAGCCCCGACGAGGTGCTGGAGATCGCCCGGCAGGGCGCGGCGATGGGCTGCAAGGAGGCGCTGTTCACGCTGGGGGACCGGCCGGAGGATCGCTGGCACCAGGCCCGCGAATGGCTCGACGCGCACGGCTATGACGACACGTTGTCCTATGTGCGGGCCATGGCGATCAGGGTCCTGGAGGAGACCGGGCTGCTGCCGCACCTGAACCCGGGCGTGCTGAGCTGGCGTGACCTGCAGCGGCTCAAGCCGGTCGCGCCCTCGATGGGCATGATGCTGGAGACCACCTCGCGGCGGCTGTTCGAGGAGAAGGGGCAGCCGCACCACGGGTCGCCGGACAAGGACCCGGCCGTACGGCTGCGGGTGCTGGAGGACGCCGGGCGGAGCAACGTGCCGTTCACGACCGGCATCCTCATCGGCATCGGCGAGACGATCGAGGACCGGGCCGAGTCGATCTTCGCGATCCGGAAGGTCGCCCGCGAGTACGGCGGCGTCCAGGAGGTCATCGTCCAGAACTTCCGCGCCAAGCCCGACACCGCCATGCGCGGCCTGCCGGACGCCGACCTGCACGAGCTCGCCGCCACGATCGCCGTCGCCCGCCTGGTCCTCGGCCCCCGCGTACGCCTCCAGGCCCCGCCCAACCTGGTCGACTCCGAGTACGCCCTCATGATCAGGGCCGGCATCGACGACTGGGGCGGCGTCTCGCCCGTGACGCCCGACCATGTGAACCCCGAACGCCCCTGGCCGCAGATCGACGACCTCGCGGCAAGGACCGCCGAGTCGGGGTTCCGGCTGCGGGAACGCCTCACGATCTACCCCGAGTACGTCCAGGCCGGCGAGCCCTGGCTCGACCCCCGCCTGTTCGCGCACGTCGAGGCCCTGGCCGACCCCGCGACCGGCCTGGCCCGCGAGGACGCCGTGCTCGAAGGCCGCCCCTGGCAGGAGCCCGACGGCGGTTTCGCCGCGTCCGGCCGGGTCGACCTGCACGTGGAGGTGGACACCACCGGCCGCACGAACGACCGCCGCGACGACTTCGACAACGTCTACGGCGACTGGGACGCCCTGCGCGAACGCCTCGGCACGGCCACGGCCGCGACCCC
>JABFVJ010000178.1 GCA_013362835.1 Nonomuraea sp.
CAGCGTGCCCGCGCGTACCTCCTCGCTGAGCCGCCACACGTCGGTGCCGCAGCCGAGCGGCGTGCCGCGGAAGTGGCCGGTCAGCATGGGGCCGCCGGGCACGACGAGGGCGGGCAGGTCGACCGAGGCGGCGGCCATGAGCAGCGAGGGGATCGTCTTGTCGCAGCCGCCGAGCAGCACCACGCCGTCGATCGGGTTGGCGCGCAGCATCTCCTCGGTCGTCATGGCGGCGAGGTTGCGCCAGAGCATGGCGGTCGGGCGCACGTTGGTCTCGCCGAGGGAGACGACGGGCAGGTTGAGCGGCACGCCGCCGGCCTCCCACACGCCGTTCATGACGCTCTGGGCGACCTCGTTCAGGTGGGAGTTGCAGGGGGTCAGGTCGGAGGCGGTGTTGGCGATCGCGATGTGCGGGCGCTCGCCCTCGAACGCCTCACGCGGCAGGCCACGCCGCATCCAGGCCCGATGGATGTAGGAATTCCTGTCCTCACCCGAATACCAGAGCGAACTGCGCAGCGCCATGTGACCGCACCCTATCGGGCATTCAGGGGATTCAGCATCGCCTGTGGAGGAATCAGCAAGGGCATGGACCACATCGACGCGTACTGGCGGGCGGCGAACTACCTGTCCGTCGGGCAGATCTACCTGCTGGACAATCCGCTGCTCGCCGAGCCGCTGCGACCGGAGCACATCAAGCCGCGCCTGCTCGGCCACTGGGGCACCACGCCGGGGCTGAACTTCTGCTTCGCCCACCTCAACCGGGTGATCGCCGAGCGGGACCAGGACATGATCTACATCGCCGGTCCGGGGCACGGCGGTCCCGCCGCCCTGGCGCACGCGTGGCTGGAGGGCTCCTACACCGAGCGTTACCCGGACGTCTCCCAGGACGTGGAGGGCATGCGGCGGCTGTTCCGCCAGTTCTCCTTCCCCGGCGGCGTGCCGAGCCACGTCGCGCCGGAGACGCCGGGCTCGATCCACGAGGGCGGCGAGCTCGGCTACTCGCTCGCCCACGCCTACGGGGCCGCGTTCGACAATCCCGGCCTGGTCGTGGCCTGCGTCATCGGCGACGGCGAGGCCGAGACCGGCCCCCTGGCCGCGAGCTGGCACTCCAACAAGTTCCTCGACCCGCGCCGCGACGGCGTCGTCCTGCCGATCCTCCACCTGAACGGCTACAAGATCGCCAATCCCACCGTCCTCGCCCGCATCCCCGAAGGCGACCTGTTCAAGCTCATCGAGGGGTACGGCTACCGCCCCCACCTGGTCGGCCCCTCCCACGAGGAGATGGCCGCCACCCTCGACACCGTCTTCGACGAGATCGCCGAGTACAAGGACGGCCGGGACGCGCGGCTGCCGATGATCGTCCTGCGCACGCCGAAGGGCTGGACCGGGCCGCGCGAGGTGGACGGCAAGCCGGTCGAGGGCACGTGGCGGGCGCACCAGGTGCCGCTGGCCAAGGTCCGGGAGAACCCGGCGCACCTGGCGCAGCTGGAGGAGTGGATGCGCTCGTACCGGCCGGAGGAGCTGTTCGGGTCCGACGGGCGGCCCGCCGGGGCGATCCTGGAGACGGTGCCGCGCGGGCCGCGCAGGATGAGCGCCAACCCGCACACCAACGGCGGCGAGCTGCTGCAGCCGCTGCGGCTGCCGGACTTCCGCCGGCACGCGGTGGAGGTCAAGTCGCCCGCCACCGAGCCGAGCGAGCCGACGCGGGTGCTCGGCGGGTTCCTGCGCGACGTGATCGCCGGCAACCCGCGCACGTTCCGGCTGCTCGGCCCCGACGAGACCGAGTCCAACCGGCTGACGGAGGTGTTCGAGGTCACCGACCGGGCCTGGAACGCCGAGACGCTGCCCACGGACGAGAACCTGGCCCCCGGCGGCCGGGTGATGGAGGTGCTGAGCGAGCACCTGTGCCAGGGCTGGCTGGAGGGCTACCTGCTGACCGGGCGGCACGGGCTGTTCAACTGCTACGAGGCGTTCATCCACATCATCGACGCCATGTTCAACCAGCACGCCAAGTGGCTGGAGTCGTCGCAGAAGATCTCGTGGCGGCGGCCGGTGGCGTCGCTGACGTACCTGCTGTCGTCGCACGTGTGGCGGCAGGACCACAACGGCTTCAGCCACCAGGACCCCGGCTTCCTCGACGTGGTCGTCAACAAGAAGGCGTCGGTGGTGCGCGTCTACCTGCCGCCGGACGCCAACACGCTGCTGTCGGTGGCCGACCATTGCCTGCGCTCGCGCGACTACGTCAACGTGATCGTGGCGGGCAAGCAGCCGGTGCTCGACCTGTTCACGATGGAGGAGGCGGTCGCGCACAACACGCGCGGCCTCGGCATCCTGCCGTGGGCCTCCACCGACCAGGGCATCGAGCCCGACGTGGTGCTGGCCTGCGCGGGCGACGTGCCCACGCAGGAGACGCTGGCCGCCGCCGCGCTGCTGCGCGAGCACCTGCCCGAGCTGAAGGTGCGCGTCGTCAACGTGGTGGACCTGATGAAGCTGCAGCCGCCGTCGGAGCACCCGCACGGCATGCCGGACGCCGAGTTCGACACGCTGTTCACGGTCGACCGGCCGATCATCTTCAACTTCCACGGCTACCCCTCGCTCATCCACCAGCTCGCCTACCGGCGGCACGGCCACGCCAACCTGCACGTACGCGGCTACAAGGAGGAGGGGACGACGACCACGCCGTTCGACATGGCGATGCTCAACGACATCGACCGCTTCCACCTGGTGATCGACGTCATCGACCGGGTGCCGGGGCTCGGCTCCCGCGCGGCGCACCTGCGGCAGCGCATGAGCGACGAGCGGCTGCGGGCCCGCGCGTACACGCGGGAGCACGGCGAGGACCCTGCGGAGATCAGGTCGTGGGCATGGCCGGCCGAATTCTCGTCCTGAACACCGGCTCCTCGTCCATCAAGTACGAGCTCGTGGACGTGCGCACGCGCGAGCGGCCGGCGAGGGGCCTGGTGGAGCGCATCGGCGAGGAGGGCGGCCGGCTGACGCACCACGCGGGCGACGGGCCGCCGTACGTCCGGGAGAGGCCCTTCCCCGGGCACGCCGAGGGGCTGGAGGCGATGCTGAAGGCGTTCGCGGAGGCGGGGCCGGAGCTCGATCCGGTCGCGGTCGGGCACCGGGTCGTGCACGGCGGCACCCGCTTCACCGGGCCCGTGCTCGTCGACGACGGCGTGGTCGCCGCGATCGAGGAGCTGTCGCCGCTGGCGCCGCTGCACAACCCGGTGAACCTGGCCGGGATCCGGGTGGCGCGGGCGGCGTTCCCCGGGGTGCCGCAGGTGGCGGTGTTCGACACCGCCTTCCACCGGACGCTGCCGCCGGGGGCGTACACGTACGCGGTGCCGCGCGAGTGGGGCGTGCGGCGCTTCGGCTTCCACGGCACCTCCTGCGCCTACGTCTCCCGCCGCGCCGCCGCCTTCCTCGGCCGCGACCTCGCCGAGCTCGACCTGATCGTGCTGCACCTCGGCAACGGCGCCAGCGCGACCGCGATCTCCGGCGGGCGCAGCGTGGACACCTCCATGGGGATGACCCCGCTGGAAGGGCTCGTGATGGGCACCCGTTCCGGCGACGTCGACCCGGCGGTCGCCGGCTACCTGGCGCGGGTGCGCGGCCTGGACGCCCAGGAGGTGGAGGACACGCTCGGCCACCGCGGCGGCCTGCTCGCCCTGACCGGCACGCTCGACATGCGCGAGGTACGCCGCCGCGACGACGCGGACGCCCTGCTGGCCCTGGAGGTCTACACCCGCCGCATCCGCAAGTACGTCGGCGCCTACTACGCCCTCCTCGGCCGCCTGGACGCGATCGTGTTCACCGGCGGCGTCGGCGAGCACGACGCCGCGACGAGGGCGCAGTCGCTGGCCGGGCTCGACCGGCTCGGCATCACCGTCGACCCGGCGCTGAACGGCGCGGAGGCGGCGCGGGAGCGGGCCGTGTCGCCGCCGGGCGCCGAGGTGTCGGTGCTGGTCGTCCCGACGGACGAGGAGTGGGAGATCGCCCGCCAGGCGCTGGAGGTGATCCCTCCTAGCTGACGGCGGGAATGGGCGGCCGGCGACGGGCGGGGCGCCTGTCAGGACTGGGCGCGGGACACGGCGGGGACCCAGAACTCCACGGTGGTGCCCGCGCCGGGCGCGTCGGCGATGCTCCACCAGCCGCCCGCGATCTCCGCGCGCTCGCGCATCTCGATCAGCCCGAAGTGCCGCGGCTGCCCGTCACCCGGCCGGGCGAGGCCGGCGCCGTCGTCGGAGACGCGTACGTGCACGCCGCGGTCGAGCGCGGCCAGCGACACGGTGAGGCGGGTGGCGCGCGCGTGTTTGCGCACGTTGGTGATGGCCTCCTGGCAGATCCGGAAGATCGTGATGGCGGCCTCGGGCGGCGGCTCGGCGTCGAGGTGGTGGATGAGGTCGAACCCCAGGCCGGTGCCCGCCGTCACCTGCTCCAGGTAGCCGGCCAGGCCCTGGACCAGCCCTTCGCCGTCGACGCCCGGCGGGCGCAGGTGGAAGGCCAGGTCGCGCAGGCGGCCGACGGCGGCCTCGACGGCCTCGTCGATGCCGCGCACCTCGGCGGCCTGCTCGGCGGTGAGGCCGCTCTCCAGCAGGCGCAGCCGCATCCCGACGGCGACCATGGACTGGATGGTGTCGTCGTGCACGTCGTAGGCGATGCGGCGGCGTTCGACCTCCTGGGCGCGGACGAGGTGGGCGAGCAGGCGGCCGCGTTCGTCGAGGGCGCGGGCCACGCTGCGCCGCTCGGTCAGGTCGCGGGTCACCTTGCCGAATCCGCGCAGGTCGCCGCGGTCGTCGTAGAGGGCGGTGATGACCACGCTGGCCCAGAACCTGGTGCCGTCCTTGCGGACGCGCCAGCCCTCCTCCTCCCACCGGCCGTCGGCGATCGCGACGCGCAGCTCCATGGCGGGTTTGCCGGCCGCGACGTCTTCCGGCGGGTAGAACACCGAGAAGTGGCGGCCCATGATCTCTTCGGCCCGGTAGCCCTTGATACGTTCGGCGCCGGCGTTCCAGCTCGCGATCCTGCCCTCGGAGTCGAGCATGAAGATGGCGTAGTCGACGACGTTCTGGACGAGCAGGCGGAACTTCTCCTCGCTGTCGCGCATCGCCTGCTCGGCCAGGCGGCGCTCGGTCAGGTCGCCGGTGACCTTGCCGTATCCGCGCAGCCTGCCGGTCTCGTCGTAGAGGGCGGTGATGACCACGCGCGCCCAGAACTTCGTGCCGTCCTTGCGCATCCGCCAGCCCTCGTCGGCGACCCGGCCGGCCGCGGCGGCGCGGCCGAGCAGCTGTTCGGGCTTTCCGGCCGCGACGTCTTCGGGCGGGTAGAACACCGAGAAGTGGCGGCCGACGATCTCCTCGGCCCGGTAGCCCTTGATGCGTTCGGCGCCGGTGTTCCAGCTCGTTATGTGCCCGCCGGGGTCGAGCAGGCAGATCGAGTAGTCGACGATGCTTCGGACGAGCAGTCGCATGTCCTCGGCCGGGCGGTCGTACGGGGGCATACTGCAGCTTTGCACGGTCTGGCGGAAGACCGAAACCCGATCAAGCCCGGGAGCGCTCCTGGACGAGCGGTGTGAGGTGGGCCGTGAGCTCGCACCAGACCGCCTTGCCGGACCCGTTGCGGGAGACGCCCCAGCCGGTGCACAGCAGCTTGATGACGTGCAGGCCCCACCCGCTGGCCGGGCCGGGCTCACGAGGTTCGGGCAGGTCGGAGCCGCTGTCGCCGACTTCGACGCGCACGCGGGAGCGGGTGCAGCTCAGGCGTAAGACGGGCGGGCCGTCGCCGTGGACGAGCGCGTTGGTCACCAGCTCGGAGACCACGAGTAAGACGTCTTCGTGGTGTCCCTGAAATCCGTACTCGGCCAGAGCCTTGCGCGCGATCCCGCGCGCCCTGGTGATGCTGCCCATCTCCGCCGGCAGCTGGGTGTCCACCTGGTACGGCCCAGCCTCACTGCCCATCCATCTACTGTCGGGCAGGTCCGGGCCGATCACGAGACGCAGCGATGCCAACTCGGCTGATACGGGTGTGGGACGCCGGCTGGTGCATCTGCGTCAGTCGAGCAGCCCTTCCTTGCGGGCGACCGCGACGGCCTCCAGCTTGGACCGGGCCCCGAGCTTCTCCAGCACGTGCTGGACGTGGTTGCGGGCGGTGTTGCGGGCCACGCCGAGCCGCGTGCTGATCTCCAGCGTGCTCGCCCCCTCGGCCAGCAGCAGCAACGTCTCGCGCTCGCGCAGGGTGAGCGCCGCGCCGAGCTGCCCCACGCGGCCGGTCAGCCGGTCGAGGACGCCGGGCAGCAGGCCGGGCGCGAACACCACGCCGCCGGCCGCCACCTCACGCACCGCCGACTCCAGCTCGTGCAGCCGGGACGACTTCACCAGCACCCCCGCGCCGCCCGCCTCGACCACCCTGGCCGCGACGGACGCGGTGGCCTCGCCGGTCAGCACCAGCACCCTGACCCCCGGCGCGGCGGCCGTGATGTGGCGGATGGCCGCGATGCCGTCGCCGTCGGGCAGCCGC
>JABFVJ010000408.1 GCA_013362835.1 Nonomuraea sp.
GCTGGCCGGGCGTGACACGCGGCCCGCCCGCTACCTGGCCGCGCGCGCCCCCGCCGGGGTGCTCGGCGGGCTGGTGGTCGCGCTGCTGGTCTTCGGCGCGAGGGTCGGGGCGCAGCTGGCCTGGGCGTGGGCGCACGGCGAGCCGTTCGACGGCATGACCCCGTCGCCGCCGCTGGTGCTGTACATCCTGGTGGGCGGCTGCGTGCTGCTGTTCATCGACCTGTCGGGGCTGGCCGGGGTGTACGCGCTGGAGCGGCGGCTGGCCGTACGGCTGCTCGGGCCCGACCGTACCGAGGCGCTGGAACGCAGGATCGCCGAGCTGGCCGAGAGCCGCGCCGGCATCGTGGCGGCCGTCGACTCCGAGCGGCGCAGGATCGAGCGCGACCTGCACGACGGGCTGCAGCAGCGCCTGGTGGCGCTGTCGATGCTGATCGGACGCTCCCGGCGCGGACGCCCCGAACTCCTGGAGCAGGCGCACGACCAGGCCCAGCAGGCGCTGGCCGAGCTGCGCGAGGTGGCCTGGCGGGTCTACCCGAGCGGGCTCGACTCCCTCGGGCTCGGCGAGGCGCTGGCCGGCGTGGCGGAACGGGCCGGCATACCGGTCAAGGTGGTGTGCGAGCTGCCGGAACGTCCGCCGATGGCGGTGGAGACGGCGGCGTACTTCGTGGTGAGCGAGGCGGTGACCAACGCGGCCAAGCACGCGGCCGCCTCGCTCGTCACGGTCGAGGTCGGACAGGAAGAGGAGACGGTGGTCGTACGGGTGAGCGACGACGGCACGGGCGGCGCCCGGCCCTCGGGCGGCGGCCTTTCCGGGCTGGCCAGGCGGGTGGCGGCGCTCGACGGCGCCTTCGAGGTGGACAGCCCGCCCGGCGGGCCCACCACGGTCGTGGCGGTGCTGCCGTGCGGGTGATCCTGGCCGAGGACTCCACGCTGCTGCGCGAGGGCCTGGTACGCCTGCTGGCCGAGGAGGGCCACGAGGTGCCGGCAGCCGTGAGCGACGGCGACGCCCTGGTCGCGGCGGTGGCCGAGCACCGGCCCGACATCGTCGTGGTCGACGTGCGCATGCCGCCGACCCACACCGACGAGGGCCTGCGCGCGGCCCTGGAGATCAGGCGGCGCCACCCCGGCGTCAAGGTCCTGGTCCTGTCGCAGTACGTCGAGAAGCGGTACGCGACCGAGCTGATGAGCGCCGACGTCGAAGGCGTCGGCTACCTGCTGAAGGACCGGGTCGCGCAGGTCGGCGACTTCCTCGACGCGCTGGAGCGGGTCGGGTCCGGCGGCGCGGCGTTCGACCCCGAGGTGGTGCGCCAGCTCCTGGCCCGCACCACCCAGGTCGACCCGCTGGCCCGGCTGACCGCGCGCGAGCGCGAGGTGCTGGAGCGGATGGCGCAGGGGATGACCAACGCCTCGATCGCCCAGCAGCTGCACGTGTCGCAGAGCGCGGTCGAGAAGCACGTCAACTCCCTGTTCGACAAGCTGGGCCTGTCCCACGCCAGCGGCTACAGCCGCCGGGTGCTGGCCGTGCTGCACTTCCTGAAGTCATGAGGGCGCGCCCGTTCGCCGACGACGACCTGCCACGCCTGCAGGCCGCCATGGCGGGGTGGATCGCCGAGGCCGGCCGGTGCGGTTACGACCACATCGGCGAGCTGCCGCACCGCCTCTACGACAACCTGCGCGACCGGCGTCCGGCCGCCGACCTCGTCCAGGTGTGGGAGGACGGCTCGGGCGTGGCCGGGGTCGCGATCACGCTGCGGTTCGGCTGCGCGTTCGACGTCTTCGCCGCGCCCGCGCTGCGCGGTGGGCCCGGGGAGCTGCGCATGTTGCGCGCGGCCCATCGGGCGACGGCCCGGCTGATGGACCCGGCCGAGCCGTACGTGCTGACCGACGTCTTCGACTGCGACGCCGCCAGGATCGTCCTGCTGGAGGGGGCCGGGTTCGAGCGGTTCCGCGTCTGGGACCACGTCAACGACCGCGACCTGCGTGAGCCCGTGCCCGAGCCTCGACCGCCCGCCGGGTTCCTGCTGCGCGGCGCCGTACCGGCCGACGCGCAGGGGCTGGCCGAGGCGCGCAACGCCGCGTTCGGCGAGGACTGGACGGGGGCGCTGTACCGGTCGGCGATGATGGACAAGCCCCGCTACGACCCGGCCCGCGAGATCGTCGTCGAGGCCCCCGACGGCCGCGTCGCCGCCTTCGCCGTCTACTGGCTCGACCCGCTCAACAGGACCGGCCACTTCGAACCGGTCGGCACCCACCCGGCCTTCTGGCGTCGCGGCCTGGCGCGGGCGGCGATGCTGCACGGCCTGCGGGCCATGCGCGCGGCGGGCATGACGCTGGCCACCGTCAACCACGACGCCGGCAACGCCGCCGCCCGCGCCCTGTACCGGTCGCTCGGCTTCGCCCGCCGCCACGAGACCTACGGCTACCGCTGCCCGGCCGGCTCGACGCCGTCGTAGTCGATCAGCAGGTGACGCGGCCCGCGCAGCACCGGGCTCGGCCGGTACGGCGGCGGATCGGCCACCAGCCGCGGATTCCTCAGCCTGCGGACCAGCTCGCCCAGCACGATCTGCGCCTCCAGCCGGGCCAGCGGCGCGCCGAAGCAGTAGTGGACGCCGCCGCCGAACCCCAGGTGCTCGTTGGGCCTGCGGCACGGGTCGAACCGGTCGGGATCGCTCACGTGGGCCGGGTCGCGGCTGCCGGCCGCCAGCGCGAGCACGACGGGTGATCCGGCCGGGATCGTGACGTCCCCGACGGTGACGTCGTCGAGGGTGACCCGCGAGGACACCAGCTGCACGGGCGGCTCGTACCGCAGCAGTTCCTCGACCGCGGTGATGACGAGGTCCGGCTCGGCGCGCAGGCGTTCGAGCTGGTCGGGGTGGCGCAGCAGGGTGAGCATGCCGTTGGCGATGAGGTTGATCGTGGTCTCGTGGCCGGCGATGAGCAGCAGCATGGCGGTGGCGACGACCTCGTCCGGCGTCATGCGGCCGTCCGGCCCCTCGTGGGTGACGAGCCCGGACAACAGGTCGTCGCCGGGCCGCGCGCGCCGGGCGTCGGCGAGGCCGGCGAGGTAGCGTTCCAGCTGCTGCGACACCGCCTGGCGCTCGCGCGCCCGCTCGGCGCGGTCCTCCTCACCCGGCCCGAGCGTCTCGACGATCTGGTCGGCCCACCCGTGGAACTGCCCCTCGTCCTCCTCCGGCACGCCGAGCAGCCGGCAGATCACCGCGATCGGCAGCGGGTAGGCGACCTCGTCGACGACGTCGGCGCGCCGCTTGCCCGCGATGGCGTCGATCAGGTGGGTGGTCGTGGCCAGCATCATCGGACGCAGCCCGTCGACGATCCGCGGCGTGTGCGGCGGCCCGAAATGCCGCATGGTCAGGCGGCGCAGCCGGTCGTGCTCGGGCGGGTCGAGCCTGATGAAGGCGGGCGCGTGCTCCGGCTCCTCGGGCGCGGAGGCGAGGTTGCGCCGGTCGGAGCTGAGGCGCGGGTCGTGCAGCAGCTCGACGATCTCCCGGTAGGTGCTGACGACGTACGTGCCGTCCTCCAGCCGCCGCACCGGCGTCTGCCGGAGCGCCCCGAGGTGGGGGTAGGGGTCGGCGCGGCCGGCCGGGTCGAGGATGCGCTGGAAGGCGCTGGTCATGCCTGCACTCCTTGAGGTTCGGGCGCGTCAGCTCTGCGGCGCGTGCAGCAGCGAGGCGCGGCGTTCGGCCGGGTCGTGCCCGGTCACCACGACGGTCGCGCCCGCCGCCGCGACCAGCCGTTCGGGCACCCGGGCCGGTACGGGCCGCGCCTCCACCGGCTGGTCCAGCCGCCGGAAGCCGGGCGGGAAGGGCGCGGCCCGCTCGATCAGCCGCTGGTAGAACTCCAGCCACATGCCCTGGTCGAACGTGACCGCCGCCGTGACGCGGCCCTGGTAGCCGTAGACGGCGACGAACCGGCCCTCCTCCGCCGAGCCCTGCGTGAGGACGATCTCGTCGGCGAACGTGGGCACGCCGACCGACTTGATGTTCACCCCGAACTGGGCGGACCAGAACACCGGCACCGACAGGTGCGGCCAGCGGTGCGTCTGGTCGCTGACCATGTTGTGGGCGGCGATCTCGGCCTGGGTGACCGCGTTGCCCCAGTGCTCCAGCGTCATGAACTGGTACTGGTACAGCGGGTGCGGGAACCGGGCGATGTCGCCGGCGACGAAGACGTCGTCGGTCACCAGGCCGTTGGTGTCCACGGCGCGGCAGCCGGCGTCGCAGGCCACGCCCCACACGCCGGCGGCCAGGCCCGAGTCGCGCAGCCATTCGACGTTGCGGATCGAGCCGAGCGCGACGACGGCGACCTCGGCCTCGACCGTGCTGCCGTCGGACAGGCGGGCGCCGCGCAGCCGTCCGTGGCCGTCGTCCTCCAGCGCGGTGACGGTGGTGTCGCAGCGCAGGTCCACGCCGTGATCGCGCTGGAGCCTGGCGGCCACGTCGCCGATCACGCCGCCCAGGGCGTTGACGAGCGGGGCCGGGCCGCGTTCGACGACCGTCACGGGCAGGCCGAGCTCGCGGCAGACGGAGGCGATCTCGCTGCCGGTGAACCCGGCCCCGAGGACGAGCACCCGGCTCGGGCGGGCGGCCAGCGCCTGGCGCAGCCCGGCGGCGTCACCCATCGAACGGACCGTGTGCACGCCCTCCAGCCGGGCCTCGGCCTCGTTCGGCCACGGGCGGGCGCGGGTGCCGGTGGCCAGCAGGACCCGGTCGAAGCCGATCTCGCGGCCGTCGGCCAGCAGCACCCGCTTGCCTGCCACGTCCAGGCCGGTCGCCGGGGTGCCGTGCAGCCATTCGGCCTCGACCTCGCGCAGGTGGGGGAGCATGACGTGGTCGGGCGGCACCTGTCCCATGAGGACCTGCTTGGACAGGGGCGGACGGTCGTACGGCTCGACGGGCTCCGCGCCGATCACCGTCAGCGTCCCGGTGAAGCCCTCCCGCCTGAGCACGCCCGCGGCCCGCGCCCCGGCCAGCGACGCGCCGACGATGACGATGTGGCCGTCGGTCATCCCGCGAGCCGGGGGAGCGGGTGGGCCGGGCGGCTCGGGGGTGAGCCTGGTCGCCGTCCAGTCGAGGTGGATGGCCTGGACGGGGCAGGCGGCGGCCGCGCGCAGGACGTGCTCGCGGTGGTCGTCGGCGGGGTGGAGGTCGTACAGGAGGGATTCCTCGCCCATGGTGAAGACGTCGGGTGCGAGGAAGGCGCACTGCCCGTAGCCCTGGCACCGCGTCAGATCGACGACGACTCTCACCGGCCATCCCCCCGTCGGACCGGCGCGCCCTCCGGCGGCGCACCCGGCCCGTGGGGGCCTACCCTCGACGTCCCCGCCCGTAGCCTGCCCTTTCCGGGTCTTTACGTACGGGGTCACTCGGCGTAGGGCTGGTCCTCTCCTTGGGCGCTGTAGCCGAGGCTCCAGATGTAGCCGTCGGGGTCGGCGAAGGCGCCGCCGTACCCGCCCCACGGGAGGGCGGCCCCGGGCTTCAGGATCGTCGCGCCGGCCTTCTCGGCCTCGGCGAGGATCTCGTCGACCCGTGCTTCGCTGCGGACGACGTACGTGAGGACCAATCCGCTGAACCCGCTGCCTTCCGGGCTCGTGCCCAGCTGCTCGGCCAGCCCTTCACGGCCGTAGAAGCCGACCGGCGAGGCCCCGTCGGACTCGAAGAACACCGAGATGCCGTAGTCGTCCTTGATCTTCCAGCCGAGCCCTTCGGTGTAGAACCGCTTGGCCCTGTCCATGTCCCGTACGCCGAGCAGGATCGAGCTGACGTGCGCCTTCATGCCTTGTCTCCTTGCCGATTGAGGGGTGAAACACATGACAGTCACGCTACGGAGGGCTCGGCCTGCGGCGCTTCTCGATTCCTGACCGTTTCGTCCCCCTTCGTCCGTCGGCCCGAATATGCTGCCTTGACGGATCATTCGGATGGCCTCGGGCGGTCGGAGAGACATGGCGACTGTGGTTCTGTTCCATCACATCCTCGGACTCACCCCGGGCGTCACCGCGTTCGCCGACGAGCTGCGCCGGGCCGGGCACGTCGTCCACACCCCCGACCTGTTCGAGGGCCGCACCTTCGGCAGCACCGACGAGGGGATGGGTCACGTCCAGCAGATCGGCTTCGGCACGGTGATCGAGCGGGGCACCCACGCGGTCGAGAACCTGCCCACCGGCCTGGTCTACGCCGGTTTCTCCCTCGGTGTGCTCTGCGCGCAGAAGCTGGCCCAGACCCGCTCGGGCGCGCGAGGGGCGCTGCTGTACTACTCCTGCGTGCCGCTCTCGGAGTTCGGCGGCTCCTGGCCGGAGGGCGTGCCGGTCCAGGTGCACGGCATGGACGCCGATCCCGTCTTCGCCGGCGAGGGCGACCTCGACTTCGCCCGCGAGGTGGTCGCGTCGGCCGGACAGGGCGAACTGTTCCTCTACCCCGGCGACCAGCACTACTTCGCCGACCCCACCCTGCCCTCCTACGACCAGGACGCCGC
>JABFVJ010000165.1 GCA_013362835.1 Nonomuraea sp.
AGCGCCGGGCCGTACCGGGAGGTGATGCTCGGTGTCGTCGTGCACGACCCGTGGGGTGCGCGCCCGCTGCGGGCCTGGGCCGACCTGGCCAGGTCGGCGCCGTTCCGGCGCTCGGGCGTCTGCCTGCTGGCGTCGGCCGTCGACAACCCCGACCTGGCCGGCCACGCGGGCTCCCTGTGGGGGTACCGGCCCACCTTCACCGACGTGCGCGTCGCCGTCGGAGCCGGGAGAGTGGAGGCCCGGGTCGGGCCGGCGCTCAGCCTGCGAGGACGCCTCGGGCCGGCCCTCGGCGTCGCCTCAGGAGACCTGGTCGGCTTCGCTCGCGACGGCCGTGCGGCCTACCGGTCGGTGATCAGGAGCGCGCGGCGCGCACGCGTGCATCCGGCGCCGACGGTACGGCTGAGCATCGCGACAACCGCCGACCCGCTCACCCGCCTGGCCGGCGAGCTCGGGCTGGACGGCAGGCGTGCCCTGTTCGCCACCTCCGTGCCCCTCCACCAGAGCCTGCGCGACGCGGGCGTCCCCATCCAGACCACCTGACCACGGGGGAGCCGATGACCGCTTCCGCCGCCGAGCACGCGGAGACGCTGGAGAACGACGCCAGGATCGTGACGGAATGCCGGGCGCGGCTGGCGGAGGTCCTGACCGGCATGGGCGACGACGCCCCTGCCTGGCTGCGGGAGCTCGTCGCCGCGCACATGGCCGCGTGCGAGGTCGCTTCCGGCGACCTCGCCGCGGCCGCCGGGCGGCTGCGGCGACTGGCGGAGAGCTGACCTCTCCCGTCAGCGCATCGCCGCCTCGCGCGGCTCGGCGCGCTCCACCTGGTGGTGACGCTCCAGCTTGGCGCCCTCGACGTCGACGTCCGGCAGGATGCGGTCCAGCCAGCGCGGCAGCCACCACGCCTTGTCGCCCGCCAGGTGCATGACCGCCGGGATGATCAGCATGCGCACCACGAAGGCGTCGACCAGCACGCCGAAGGCCAGCGCGAACCCGACGGGCCTGATCATCGTCATGTGGGAGAACATGAACCCGCCGAACACCGAGATCATGATGATCGCCGCGGCGGTGACCACCGCGCGCCCGGCACGCACGCCCTCGGCCACCGCCAGCCTGGCCGGTGAGCCGTGGGCGTACGCCTCGCGCATGCCCGAGGTGAGGAAGAGCTGGTAGTCCATGGCCAGCCCGAACAGGATGCCCACCATCAGGGTCGGCAGGAAGTTCAGGATCGGGCCCGGGTCGCTGACGCCGAACACCTCGCCGAGCCAGCCCCACTGGTAGATGGCGGTGACGCCGCCCAGCGCCGCGAACAACGACAGGACGAATCCGGCCGTGGCGATCAGCGGCACCAGGATGGAGCGGAACACCACGATCAGGATGAGCAGCGACAGGCCGATGACCAGGGCGAGATAGGTCGGCAGGGCGTCGGAGAGCTTCTGCGAGATGTCGATGTTGGCGCTGGCGCTGCCGGCGACCGACAACGTCGCGTCCTGCCCGTCGAGGCCGAGCGTACGGCCGCGCAGGTCGTGGACCAGGTCCTCGGTCGACTCCGACGTCGGGCCGCCGGTCGGGACGACCTGGAAGACCAGGACCGTGCCCTCGTCGTTGGCGCCGACGGGGGCGACGGCCGTCACGCCCTCGACGCCCATGAGCTGCTTGCCGAGCTCGGCCTGGGCGGGCACGAGATCGTCGCCGGCCACGCCCTTGCCCAGGTCGGCCACGACCACCAGCGGCCCGTTGGCGCCCTCGCCGAACTCCTTGGCGGTGGTGGTGTAGGCCCGGTACTGCGTGGAGTCGGCCGCCTCGGTGGCGCCGGTCGGCAGGCCCAGGCGCATCGACAGGGCGGGGATGGCGATGACGGCCAGGACGCCGATGCCGGCCACGATGCGCACGACGGCGCTGCCGGCCGACATCGTCTTGACGGGCCTGCCGGAGGTGGCCGCGTGGGCGCCCGACGGGGTGCCGCGCCGGGGCAGCACCCGGCGGCCCAGCAGGCCGAGCAGCGCCGGGGTCATGGTCACGGCGACCAGCACCGCGACGGCGATGGCGACGGCGCCGATCGTGCCCATGAGGGCCAGGAACGGGATGCCCGTGACGTTCAGCGCCAGCAGGGCGATGAGCACGGTGCTGCCGGCGAAGACGACGGCGTTGCCGCTGGTGCCGTTGGCCAGGCCGATCGACTCCACCACCGGCATGCCGGCCTTCAGCTGCCTGCGGTGGCGGTGCAGGATGAACAGGGAGTAGTCGATGCCGACGGCCAGGCCGAGCATGGCGCCCAGGATCGGCGTCACCGACGTCATCTCGACGGTGCCCGACAGCGCCATCGCGCCCGCGACGGCCACGCCGACGCCGAGCAGCGCGTTGAGGATCGGCAGCCCGGCGGCGACCAGGGTGCCGGTCATGATGATCAGCACGAGCGCCGCGACGGCCAGGCCCACGGCCTCGCCGACCCCGCCGATCTGCATCTCGCCCTGCATGATCTCGGCGGAGTAGTCCGCGGTGACGCCGCCGGGGAGGGCGGCGTCGATGGTCTTGGTGACGGCTTCCTTCGTCTCCGGGGTGATCTCCTGCTGCGGCTTGTCGAACACGACGGTCGCGATCGCGGTCGAGCCGTTGGCGGTGACGGTGCGCAGCTCCTCGGAGACGGACAGCAGGTCACGGCCCTGGAGCAGCTGCTGCTCCGACTCCTTCAGCGTGTCGCTCTGCTTGTCGAGCTCCTCCTGCTGGGCGTCGAGGCCGGCGACGGTGGCCTCCAGCTGCGGGGTGGACCCGGCCTGCTCGATGGCGGCCTCGGCCTGGGAGCGGGCCTCGTCGAGCTGCTCCTGCCCCTTCTCCAGCTGCTCGCGGCCCGCGTCGACCTTGGCCAGGCCGTCCTCGACCTTCTTGGCCTGCTCGGCGCGCATGGCGGCGGTGGTGAACGGGTCGGCGACCTGGTCGACGCCCTCCAGCCCGTCGACCTCGCGCAGCGTGTCGCTGATGGCCCCGCGCTGGGAATCGGTGAGGGCGGAGCCGTCCTTGGCGTGGAAGACGACCGTGCCGGTGCCGCCGCTGGCGACGGGCAGCTCGGACTTCAGCCGGTCGGTCACCTGGGCGGTCGGCGTGCCCGGGATGGTCATGGTGGAGCTCATCGTCCCGCCGAAGGCCAGGAACGCTCCAACGGCCAGGGCCAGCGCGAGGATCCAGGCGATGATCACCCACCAGGCCCTTCGGGCGGAGAACCGGCCCAACCGGTAGAGCAGCTCAGCCATCGTCGACCTTCCGAAGTGCGGGCAAATAACCGGATAATGGGTATCCGATTCTGGAGTCTAGTGCGAAGCGGATGGTGCTCATCCGCTTCGGTCTGTGATGTTGATCCCACCTATCCGCTTGGAGGTACTCTCGACGCGTGATGCCACCACGACCCGACACCGCCAAGCGCGGTGCGCTGCGCCGCGACGCCGAGCGCAACCGGGAACGAGTGGTGCGCGCGGCACGCGAGCTGTTCGCCGAACGCGGCCTGTCCGCCGGCTTCAACGAGGTCGCCCACCGCGCCGGCGTCGGCGTCGGCACCGTCTACCGGCGCTTCGCCGACAAGGACGAGCTCATCCGCGCGGCCCTGGAAGAACCGCTGCACGAGCTGATCGAGGTCGCCCAGCGCGCCGTCGAGGCCTCGCGCGCCTGGGACGGCCTGGAGCTCCTGCTTGAGAGCATCACGCAGCTGCTGGTCGACAACCTCGGCCTGCGCGACGTGGCCCTCGGCGGGGGAGCATGGGACCTCGGCGTCGACGAGGTCGAACGCGTCGCCGAGGTCATGGCCTCCCTGCTCGAACGCGCCAGTGTGGAGGGCGACCTGCGCGAGGGTGTCCAGGGCGACGACGTGGTGATGGTGTTGTGGCTGGTCACCGACCTCGCCCAGCACTCCGCCCAGGTGCGCCCCGGCCTGCACCGCCGCTACCTGCAGGTGCTTCTCGACGGCCTCCGCTCGGGCCCCGGCCGCGCACCCCTGGTGGAGGGCTTCACCGGAGAGCAGGCCCAGTCGATCTGCCGCCGCTGGGCGGGCGCACCCGCCACCGGGGAGAACTGACACCCATGGCGTTACTCCGATGCCTGGCCCTGGGCCTGCTGTCCAGCGCCGCACGCCCGGCTACCTGCTGAGCGCGGTCACCCTCGCGTTCGGCCTGCTCGTCGCGACGCAGGCCGGGCTGGCGCAGGACTGGCTCAACGGCCGGCCGGGCGGTGTCGGGGATCCCGACGGCGAGTACGTCATGGCCGTGCTGGCTCAGCTTTCCGGGGTCTTCACCGTGGTCGTCGGGGTGGTCGTGGCTCTCGTGCGATGGGCCGTCCCGACGGCGAGTACGGCCCAGGCGCAGGTGACCGCGAGTCCTGCCCACGGTGGCAGCGGGTAGTAGCCTCCCAGCAGCGACGTGTCCGACTCCACGTGGGCGAACGTGGGCACGCTCTGCGTGATCGCGAAACCGGCCGCCGGGGTGAAGAGCAGCAGCCACGGCGCCACGCCCGCGATGGCCAGCAGGTGCGGCACGACGACGAGGGTGACGGCCAGCCCCGTCGCGACCACTCGCCGCCTGAGCAGGGCGGCCAGGCCGTACGCCAGCACCGCGGCGGCGGCGGTCAGCGCCGCGAAGCCGACGATCACCCGCAGTTCGGTGGCCCAGGTGAGCGGCTGGATCCGGTTGCCGTTGGCCCGCAGGAGCGCGAGGCCGGCCGGGACGACGATCGCCGACGCGAGCAGGCCCGCGGCGAAGGCCGCCGTGCCCACGACGGCGGCTGCGGCGGCCAGGGATCGGGGCCGGGCGAACGCCCGAGCCCCCGTGACGAGCACCAGGATCATCCCCACGGCGCCGCCGATCAGCGCGAGGTCGGCGCGCAGGCCGCCTTCCATCGTCGCGGGCCCGATGTCGCCGACGCCGGTCACGATGAACGTGCCGCCGGACTCGACGACGCCGCCCGGGTGATGCGGGGTCCTGCCGTCGGACTCCATGACCACGCCGACGTCGTCGCGCTGCCACGGCCCGTTCGCGCCCTGCACCGCGATCTCGTCGAAGGTCGCCGTGACCTGCGCGAACGCTCTGGCCATGTCCCACCGGGCGCCCGGCGAGGCGGCGAACAGGCCGATCTCCACCGTCTGCGGCAGCCCGGCCAGCTCGACGGCGCCGACCTCGGTCCACGTCCTGCCGTCGTCGGACTCGTGGCCGGTGACCGTGTCGCCCGCCCTGGTCAGCCGCAGCCACTGCGGGCCGTTGTGCGGCCCGCCCGCCACGTCGTGGACGTAGTTGTGCTGCATCCGCACGCCGTGGTCGCCGGTGAGCATGACGGCGGCGTACGGCGTGCCCGGAGCGAGGCTCTGCCTGATCAGCAGCCCGGCCTTCGCCCACGGCACCACCCCTTCCACGACGTTGCGCACCCCCGCCACGGGGTGCGGCATCCTGATCTGGCCGGTCATGCCGGAGACGCGGGCGACGACGCTGCCGTCGCCCGTGAGCGGCTGGTGCACGAAGAAGTAGCGGTCGTTGACGGCGGTGCCGCCGGGGCCGACGACGGGCGCGGGGCAGGCGCCCTCGCCTTCCCCGGTGACGCAGGAGCTGCGGGCGCCGCCGGTGACCAGCAGGCCGAGCACGACGGTGACCAGAACGGAGGCGGCCAGGGTGAGCGCCCAGCCCCGCACGCGGCGCAGCCCCGCCCATTCCGCCCGGCAGAGGGTGAGGAAAGTCATGCCGACGGTTGTACGCGGCTCCTGGTCGCGGCCCGGTCGCGGCGGCCGCGACCGGGCTGCGACCGGGGATCTGGCATCGTTGCCGCATGGCACCTCGACCCGGCGGTGAACGATGAGGGTTCTCGTGGTCGAGGACTTCGAGGTCCTCGCCCGCTCCCTGGGCACCGGGCTGCGCCGCGAGGGCATGGCCGTCGACGTGGTCCTGGACGGCACCGCGGCCCTCGAACGGCTGGCCGCCACCGGGTACGACGTGGTGGTGCTCGACCGTGACCTGCCCGGCGTGCACGGCGACGAGATCTGCCGCCGCCTCGCCCAAGGGCGCAGCCGCACGCGCGTGCTGATGCTCACCGCCTCGGGCACCCTCGAGGACCGGGTCCACGGGCTGGGCCTGGGCGCCGACGACTACCTGCCCAAGCCGTTCGCCTTCGCCGAGCTGGTCGCCCGGGTGCGGGCCCTGGGCAGGCGGGCCGCGCCGCCGCTGCCGCCCGTCCTGGTCTGCGGCGACATCACCCTCGATCCCGCTCGCCGTACGGCGGTTCGGGCGGGGCGGCGGCTGGAGCTGAGCCCGAGGGAGTTCGCCCTGCTGGAGTGCCTGCTCGCCGTACCCGGTCTGGTCATCTCCGCCGAGGAGCTGCTCGAACGGGCCTGGGACGAGGCGGCCGACCCGTTCAGCAGCGCCGTCAAGCACACGATGCACCGGTTGCGCGCCAAGCTCGGCGACCCGCCGGTGATCGAGACCGTGCGCGAGGCCGGCTATCGCATCGGCCCGGCATGACGCCC
>JABFVJ010000325.1 GCA_013362835.1 Nonomuraea sp.
ACCGGGAGACTCTCGTGGCGCTCGTTGTGCAAAAGTACGGTGGTTCGTCCGTCGCCGACGCGTCCTGCATCAAGCGGGTCGCGCAGCGGATCGTCGCGACGAAAAAAGCCGGCAACGACGTGGTCGTGATCGTCTCCGCGATGGGTGACACGACTGACGAGCTGCTCGACCTGGCCGAGCAGGTGTCGCCGCTGCCTCCGGGCCGCGAGCTCGACATGCTGCTGACCTCCGGCGAGCGCATCTCGATGGCCCTGCTGGCCATGGCGATCGCCAACCTCGGCCACGAGGCCCGCTCGTTCACCGGCTCGCAGGCCGGCGTGATCACCGATTCCACCCACGGCAAGGCGCGCATCATCGACGTGACGCCCGGCCGCATCCGCGAGGCGCTCGACCAGGGTCACATCGGGATCGTGGCCGGGTTCCAGGGCGTCTCGCAGGACACGAAGGACATCACCACGCTCGGCCGCGGCGGCTCCGACACGACGGCCGTCGCGCTCGCGGCGGCTCTCGAGGCCGACGTGTGCGAGATCTACACCGACGTCGACGGCATCTTCACCGCCGACCCGCGCATCGTGCCCGTGGCCCGCAAGATCCCCAGGATCTCCTACGACGAGATGATGGAGATGGCCGCCTGCGGCGCGAAGATCCTGCATCTGCGCTGCGTCGAGTACGCTCGGCGGTTCAACCTGCCGATTCACGTACGCAGCTCGTTCAGCACCAGGGAAGGCACGTGGGTCGTCTCCGACCCTTACACCGAAGGAACAGAGATGGAGCAGCCGATCATCTCCGGCGTCGCGCACGACCGGAGCGAGGCCAAGATCACTGTTGTCGGGGTTCCCGACAAGGTCGGCGAGGCTGCCTCGATCTTCAAAACGCTGGCCGACGCCGAGATCAACATCGACATGATCGTCCAGAACGTCTCGGCCGCGGCCACGGGCCGTACGGACATCTCCTTCACGCTGCCCACGGCCGACAGCCAGATGGCGCTGACGGCGCTGAAGAAGATCCAGGGCCGGATCGGCTACGAGTCGCTGCTCTTCGACGACCAGATCGGGAAGGTGTCGCTGATCGGCGCGGGCATGCGCTCGCACCCCGGCGTCACGGCGACGTTCTTCGCGGCCCTCGCCGACGCGGGGGTCAACATCGAGATGATCTCCACCTCGGAGATCCGCATCTCAGTGATCGTCGAGCAGGACGGTGTCGACGCGGCCGTGGCGGCCGCCCACCGTGCCTTCGATCTCGACGCCGACCAGGTCGAAGCCGTGGTGTACGGAGGTAGTGGACGATGAGCAGGCCCAATCTCGCACTGATCGGCGCGACCGGCGCCGTGGGCACCGTCATGCGCGACATCGTGTCCAACCGCGAGGACATCTGGGGCGAGATCCGTCTCGTCGCCTCCCCGCGCTCGGCGGGCAAGGTGCTGAGCGTGCGCGGCCAGGACGTCGTGGTCCAGGCGCTCGCGCCGGAGGTCTTCGACGGCATCGACATCGCCATCTTCGACGTGCCCGACGAGGTGTCGGCCGTGTGGGTGCCGATCGCGGCCGAGCGCGGCGCCATCGCGATCGACAAGTCGGGCACGTTCCGCATGGAGCCCGACGTCCCGCTCGTGGTGCCCGAGGTCAACCCGCTCGACGCGCGTAACCGGCCGCGCAACATCATCTCGACCCCCAACTGCACGACGTTGTCGATGATGGCCGCCATGGGCGCGCTGCACGCCGAATACACGCTCACCGAGCTCGTCGTCGCCTCCTACCAGGCGGTCACGGGCGCTGGCGTGGCGGGCTCGGCGCGGCTCTACGACGAGATCGAGGCCCTGGCGGGCGACCGTTCGATCGGTCAGACGGCCGGCGACGTACGCACCGTGCTGGCCGACAAGGTGCCCGGGGAGTCGCCGTTCCCGGCGCCGATCGCGTTCAACGTGGTGCCGTGGGCGGGCTCGTACAAGGACGGCGGGTGGGCGTCCGAGGAGCTCAAGCTGCGCAACGAGTCGCGCAAGATCCTCGGCATCCCCGATCTGAAGGTCTCCGCGACCTGCGTCCGCGTGCCGGTGGTCACCACCCATTCGCTGGCCGTGCACGCCCGCTTCGAGCGGGAGATCACGGTCGGCGACGCCCACCGCGTGCTGTCGGCGGCGCCGACGGTGGTGCTGATGGACGACCCGGCCAACGGCGTCTTCCCGACGCCTCTCGACGTGGTCGGCAACGACCCCACCTACGTGGGGCGCATCCGTCAGGCGATCGACTTCCCCAACACGCTCGACCTGTTCGTGTGCGGTGACAACCTCCGCAAGGGCGCCGCGCTCAACGCGGCGGAGATCGCCGAGCTGGTGGCGTCCGAGCTGTAGGTCCGACCGGTTCCGTGGGGGCGCCGTGCTCCGGTGCGGCGTCCTCGCGTTGTCACGTCCGGTCCCGCGCCCGAGTACGCCGGCCCTGTCACTTGAACAGGATGTCCCAGTGGCTGCTCTCGTCGGCGAAGACGGTTCCCTCGCCCGAGCGGTAGAGCGCGGCCCCGTCGCCGCGTACCCCGGTCCTGTGGTGATGCCGGGTGATGTAGCGGTCGATGCACTTGTTGTGCGTGATGTCGAGCTTGTAGCCGTTGCCGTGGCTGTACTGGCCGGGGGCGTGGCCGGCTTCGGTGCCGCCGGTCACCATGACCGGGCAGCCGCTGAGGCGCTTCAGGTCGATGACGCGGGCGATCGTGCCGACGCGTACGGCGTCGAGCGACGTGCAGTGGTGCAGGTGCCTGCTCGTACAGTGGCCCGAGGACGTCGTACGCAGGCCCGAGGTCTTCAGCCAGCGGGTGGCGACGGCGTGGGACATCTGCATGGCCCCCTGCCGGGGCAGCACGCGTGCCAGATCAGCCTGAGATCGTCTCTGGGGCCCCTGAGGGCGGTTCCTGGACATCGTCCCCGCCCTGGCCTTGGCGGCCTTCGTAGCGGCTTCTGAGCGCTGCGTACGGGCGCGTGGCCGTTCGGCGATCGAGGGGCGTGCCTCCTCGCCTGAGCGGGACTTGGCCGTCGCGGGACGGGCCTGCGACACGCCGGGAGGAGTGACTAGCTGTCGGGGGGCCGCCTCTTCGGTGAGAGGCCACACAATGTCGCTCTCCACCTCCCGGTTGCCCCAGTCGGACTGGTACATCTCCGCCAGCGCCGCTCCCACGGCGTGGGTCCACGGCCCCGTGACGTCCTCGGGGAACCAGAGGGGATGATCGAGCATCCCCGCGGTCCCGTCAGGACGGGCGACCGATGGTGGCGACTGAACCCGCTCTCCGCCTGATGGCCGGGAGGCGGCGGAAGCGGCCGACGCCAACGCGATTATGGTGATCTGAATGCCGAGGAGCGCGACTACGAAGTGGCGCGCTGTTCCACGTATCCACATGTCGATGCCTTTTCGCGGAAAAGAGCCCTTCCGCCTGAAACGACAATCCCACCATTCCCAGGAGATAACTCATGGCTCATAGGCATCTTTGCCCTGTGGCGGCGATCACCGTGCCACTCCATGACCCACCACGCTTTCAAGACGTAAAGTGACGAACGTGTCCGAAGCCCGAAACAGAGGATCGGAGAGCACCCGAGAGGTCATCGTCGAGACGGCCTTGCGACTGTTCCGTGAGCGTGGCTTCGACGCGACGACCATGCGTGCCATCGCCGCCGAGGCAGGGGTGTCCGTGGGGAACGCCTACTACTACTTCGAGAGCAAGGAGGCGTTGATCCAGGCGTACTACGACCGCGCGCAGGCCGAGCACGAGGAGGCCTGCAGGAAGTTCCTGGCCACGGAGACGGCCTTCGCGGCCCGGCTGAGCGGGGTGCTGCGCGAGTGGGTGCGCGTGTCGGAGCCGTACCACGAGTTCGCGGTGAAGTTCTTCAAGCACGCGGCCGAGCCGACGAACCCGCTGAGTCCCTTCAGCGCCCAGTCGTCTCCGGCGCGGGAGGCGTCCATCGGGATCTACCGGGAAGTGGTCGAGGGCTCGCGTGACCGGATGAACGCCGAGCTGCGCAGAGAGCTGCCCGAGCTGCTGTGGTTGCTGTCCATGGGGATGGTGCTGTTCTGGGTGCACGACACCTCGCCGGGGTGCGCGCGGACGTACCGGCTGATCGAGGTCACGGTGCCGCTGGTGGACCGGCTGGTCGGCCTGTCGCACCTGCCGGGGTTGCAGGGGATCACGAAGGACTTCATCGCGGCGGTGCACGAGTTGCGCGCCTAAGGGGCTCCTGAGGCGACATACCGCTTGGTATGGTCGGCCTACTGTCGCCGAACCGGAGGCCCTGAATGACGCAGAACTGGGGCATGACCATCCCCTTCTACGACCGCTCCCTGGCCAGGTCCCAGGAGCTGATGGCGGAGCTACCGGGCCTCGGGTACACCGACGCGTGGTCGGCCGAGGTCAACGGGAACGACGGGTTCGTCCCGCTGGCGCTGGCCACGCAGTGGGCTCCGGGGCTCAGGCTGGGGAGCGCGATCGTCCCCGCGACGACGCGTGGCCCCGGGCTGCTGGCCATGTCCGCGGCCACGCTGGCCGACCTCGCGCCGGGCCGGTTCGTGCTGGGCATCGGCGCCTCCTCACCGGCGATCGTCGAACGCTGGAACGCCGGGGAGTTCGTCAAGCCGTACGCCCGCACCCGCGACACGCTGCGCTTCCTGAAGAAGGCGCTGGCCGGCGAGAAGGTCACCGAGCGGTACGAGACGTTCGAGATCAAGGGCTTCAAGCTGGAACGCGCCCCCAAGACGCCCCCGAAGATCGTGCTGGCCGCGCTGCGGCCCCGGATGTTGCGCCTGGCCGCCGAGGAGGCCGACGGCGCGATCACCAACTGGCTCTCCCCCGAGGACGTGCGCAAGGTCCGCGCCGAGATCGGCGCGGGCACCGAGCTGATCGCCCGCCTGTTCGTCTGCGTGAGCGAGGACACCGACAAAGTACGCGAGATGGGCAGAAGGATGCTGGCCGGCTACCTGACCGTCCCCGTGTACGCCGCCTTCCACGACTGGCTCGGCCGGGGCGAGGTGCTGCGCCCGATGCACGAGGCGTGGGCGGCCGGCGACCGGCAGGCCGCGCTCAAGGCGATCCCCGACGAGGTCGTCGACGCCCTCATCGTCCACGGCGACGCGGCGACCTGCCGCGCGAGGATCCGGCAGTACGTGGACAACGGCCTCGACACGCCGGTGCTCGCGCCCATCCCCGGGGGCGAGGTGCCGATCGAGCAGGCCGTACGCGATCTCGCGCCCGGACGGGAGGGCTGATGGACGACGTGCTGCGGCTCGACGCGGTCGGGCAGGCGCGGGCGGTCAGGGACGGTCAGGTGTCGGCGCGGGAGCTGACGCGGGCCGCGATCGACGCCATCGAGGCGCACGACGGCGAGCTCAACGCCGTCGTGCACCGCCGCTTCGAGCGGGCGCTCGCCGAGATCGACGCCATCCCGGCGGACGCGCCGTTCCGGGGCGTGCCGATCCTGCTCAAGGACCTCGGCTGGCGCGAGGCGGGGGAGCCGTACAGCGCGGGCTCGCGGGTGCGCGACGGCATCTCGCCGGGCGTCGACGGTCACGGTGTCGTACGGCTGCGCGAGGCCGGTTTCGTGCTGCTGGGCAGGACGAACACCCCCGAGTTCGGCAGCACGATCACCACCGAGCCGGTCGCGTTCGGGCCCACGCGCAACCCGTACGACCCGGGCTTGTCGGCGGGCGGGTCGAGCGGTGGTTCCGCGGCCGCCGTGGCCGCCGGGATGGTCGCGCTGGCCACGGCGAGCGACGGCGGCGGCTCGATCCGCATCCCCGCCTCGCTGTGCGGCCTGGTGGGGCTCAAGCCGACGCGCGGCCGGCTGAGCCTCGGGCCGGCCATGGGCGAGGGCTGGAGCGGCTTCTCCTGCCCCGGATTCGTCAGCAGGACCGTACGCGACACGGCGGCGGCGCTCGACGTCGTCTCCGGCTATGAGCCCGGCGACCCGTACGACGCCCCCGCGCTGCCCGGCCCCCTGGCCGCCGAGGTGGGCGCCGACCCCGGACGGCTCCGCATCGGCTTCCTGACCAGCCACCCCAGGGACGGCGTGCCCGGCGACGCCGACCTGGCCGAGGCCGTCACCAGGGCGGCCGCGCTGCTGGAGTCCCTGGGCCACGACGTGTTCCCCGGCGGCCCCGAGGCGCTCGGGGAGCCGGAGTTCCCGGGACATTTCGGCGCCATCGTGGCCAACAACCTCGCCGCGCAGGTCGAGAGCCTGGGCGTACTCCGGGGCAGGCCCGTGGAGCTGGACGAGATCGAGCCGCGCAACGCCGCCATGGTCGGCGCCGCGCGCGGCCACAGCGCGGCCGACCACATCCTGGCCACCCAGTGGGTGGACGGTTTCCGCCGCCGCATGGCCTCCTGGTGGGGCGCGGGGAACGACCTGTTGCTGATGCCGTCGTCCGGGGCCGCGCCGTTCCCGCTCGGCTGGATCCCGCCCACCGACCTCAGCATCGCCTTCGGCAGGAC
>JABFVJ010000026.1 GCA_013362835.1 Nonomuraea sp.
GTCGACGAACTCTCGTCGCGCCGGATACCGCTCCCGGAGGTCGGCGACGACGACGTCCTCATCCGGGTGGAGTTCGCAGGGGCCGCGTCCTGGGACGCGTTCGAGCGGGAGGGGGGCTACGACGGCGTATTCGGTGTCCCCACGGCCTTCCCCTACGTTCTCGGCTGGGACGCGTCGGGCACGGTGGCCGCGGTCGGACGCAACGTCTCCCGGTTCCACGTGGGGGAGCGTGTCTACGCTCCGACGATGCCGGCGATGCGTGGCGGCTGCTACGCCGAGTACGCCGTCGTCGAGGCGGAGTTCGTGGCGCGCGTGCCCGACCGGCTGCCGACCGAACAGGCCGGCGCGATGGCTTGGGATGCCCTGACCGCACTGACCGGTCTCGATCTGCTCGGCCTGCGGCCAGGCGGGACGCTCATGATCTTCGGGGCGAGCGGAGGTGTCGGGCACATGGCCGTGCAGCTGGCGCGACACAACGGCCTCCGGGTGCTGGCCGTGGCCTCTGGTGACGACGGTGTCGCCCTGGCCCGGCGGCTGGGCGCCGACGAGGCCATCGACGGTCGCAAGGTCGATGTCCTGGCGGCGGCGTTCGAGTTCGCACCGGGCGGGCTCGATGGGGCTCTGGTCACCGCGGGAGGCGAGACCGCCGAACGGGCTCTTCGCGCGATCAAGAGCTCGGGACGGATCGCCTGGCCGAACGGTTGCGTGCCCGTCCCTGTGACGTCGCCGGGCGCGCCGGTGTCCTACTACGACGCGGATCGCACCGCCACCGACCGGCTGAACGCGATCATCGAGGCGAGCGCCTTCGAGGTCACCGTCGCCCGGACCTTCCCGATGGAGCGAGTCAAGGACGCGCATCGCGCCCTGAACGATCACTACGTCGGGAAGCTGGTCCTCAAGGTCGGATAGGACGCGACAAGCGGCCCGAAGATCAGGACCGGGCACCACGGCGTGGTGCCCGGTCAGCCGGGTGACCGCTCCCAGTTCATCCGGCGGCTCGTGACCCTGGAACTCGCGCCTCAGCCGACGTAGGGCTGCCGACGGCTGACCGTGGTCATGGACCTGGAGTTGCCGTCGTCGACCTCACCTTCCGCGTGGACCATCATGAAGTCGAGGATGAACTGTGCCTCGGCCTCGGCCTTCTGCTGCGATGCAGGCATGACACTCCCATCGTGACGAGCGGCGCTGTGTGTCTCTGCGCAGAAGCGTGCCTTATGACGCTTTCGCGCCGCTTACGCCTTGATCACGCGGGCGATGCGGCGATGACGGGCACGGTCACCACCGCGGTTCTGTCCCGTGGGACCGACATGAGCTAGACGGCGGACATCTCTTCGGTGGTCAGCCGCTCACGGGCGAAGCGGCGCAGGAGGGGATCGACCCGGAAACCGTCCGGAGTCTGCCTGCGCACCAGGTGCGCTGCGACGAGCAGTTCGAGCAGGTGTTCGGCCTCGCGAACCGGCACCTCCAGTGATGCCGCCACGGACTGCGGTGAGCAGTCGCCGTCCGGCAGGAGAGCCAGAGAGCGGAAGAGCTGCTGCGCCGGTACGGGCAGCGTGATGTAGGCGCGGTCGAACGAGGTTCGTACCGACGCGGCGGGATCACCCGCCACCGCGAGCAAGGAGAGCCGGTTGTGCGAACGCAGCCCGGCCAGGTAGCGAGCCCTCTCAGCCGGGCGGCGACCCATCATGTTGCCGGCGGCCAGGCGCAGAGCCAGGGGAAGGTCGTCGCAGAGCCTGGCGATCTCGGCCAGCACGGCGTGGTGGGTCGACTGGCCGATCAGCCCGGAGAGCAGGCGCATGGCTTCGTCACGCCGCAGCGGCTCCAGCATCACGACGCGGGCGTCCTCCAACGCGGCCAAGCCCCAAAGGCTCGCTCCCGACGTGACGATGACCGCGCACTCCGTGGTGCCCGGTAACAGATGCCTGACCTGCGTCGCGTCAGCGGCGTCGTCCAGGACCAGCAACACCGAGCGGTCGGCCAGCAACGCGCGCAGCCGGGCCGCACGCGGGCCGAGGCCATCGGGGATCTCCGACTGGTCGAGTCCGGCGGTGACCAGCATCTCTGCGAGGATGTCCGCGGGATCGCGAGGCAGTCCGTCGGAGGTTCTGAGCCGGACGAACCATTGGCCGTCGGGAAAGGCGGTGCGGACCCGGTGTGCGACGTGGACGGCGAAGGCGGTCTTCCCCGTCCCGGGCGCGCCGCACACGGCCATGATCGGCACCGAGCCCGATTCCCTGTGCAGGAGCTGCGTCGTGGCCTTGGAGATCAGGTCGGACCTCCCCACCAAGGTCCCCACGCCGAGGGGCAACTGGCACTCCGGCGCCCACGTCGGGGGAGGATCCTCGCTGTCCGGATCGTGATCCACCAGCGCTTCTCCACCGAGGACCTGCTGGTGGAGCCGTTGCAGTTCTTCACTCGGTTCGATGCCGAGCTCGTCGTGCAGCACCTGGCGCAGGCGCCGGAACGCCTCCAATGCCTCCGCGTGCCGGCCGCTTCGATGCAACGCGGTCATCAGCCAGCCCCACAAACGCTCATGCAGCGGATGCTCGGCGGTGAGCGTCCGGAGTTCCGCCAGCACTTGCCGGTGCCGTCCGAGGGACAGTTCGGCGTCGATACGGCGTTCCACGGCGTTGAGCCGTTCCTCGCCGAGGCTCTGCGCGGCCAGGCTTCGCAACCGTTCGGAAGGCACGTTGACGAGTGCGGGACCCCGCCACAGCTCCAGGGCCTGCCGCAGCAGCGCGGCCTGGGTGGCCCGGGCGCCTCGCATGATCGTCTCGGCTCGGCTGACCAGGTCACGGAACCGGTGCAGGTCCAGCGCGAGTCCGGGCACCTCGATCGAGTATCCGTCCCGCCGGGTGACGATCAGGTCGGGGACCTGGAGTGAGGTACGCAGCCGAGCTATGTAGGTCTGCACCGCGGCACGCGCGTTGGCCGGGGGCGCGCCGCTCCAGACGTAGTCGGCGAGCTCCTCGGTGGACACCGTGTAATTGGCCCTCAAAAGGAGCGCGGCGAGCAGGATGCGGTGCTTTCCAGCAGGTATCGGGACCTCCTGGTCGGCGATCATGACCTCCAGCGGTCCGAGGACGCGAAAGGAAACCTGACCCTTCTCCGGCACGGAGTCTCCCACAACGTGTATTCCGCCGACACTTACGCGGATGCCAGTAGCGGGACAATACATTAGCCGCCGTTCCGCATTGGGCGGTGTCGATCGGCGGTGAATGGCTCGATACAGGGCAAGAATGGCGTGAACTCCTCCATTCTCGGCCGCGGCCGGATCATGGAGTTTCGCTGACTCACCCCGGGTCATTTCGGACGGCTCATCACCGAGCATTCCTGGGGAAAAAACGGCGTGCGGCACCGGGATACCCCGAAGACGCACGCCTTGCGGGCCGCGGTTTCTACGGCACTTTCGCGACCATGCCGAAGACGCCGGGCTCCGCAGGATCGGGAATGGGGTCGGGGAGGGGGTCGAGGTCGTCCGGCCGCCACGCCTGGAGGGGGACGATGCCCGGCTCCAGGAGTTCCAGGCCCTCCAGCCAGGTGGCGAGGGTCTGGCGGGTACGGCCGACGGCGGCTCCCTGCGGGGTGCGGCCGTACAGCTCGCGGCCCTTCTCCACCAGGTCTCCCGTCGTCTCGCCGGGATGACCGTGGGAGATCACCACGTGGCTGCCCGGCACCAGGGGCCGGCGGAGTCCGGCGACGATGCGGGCCGCCTTCTCGTCCTCGGGGAAGAAGTGCAGGATCGCCAGGAGCAGCACTCCCACAGGCCGGCTGAAGTCCAGGTGGCTCCGTACGACGGGGTGGTCGAGGACGGAGGCCGGGTCGCCGACGTCGGCCGGGACGACGACCGTGTCCGGGTTGTCGGCGAGCAGCGCCCGGGCGTGGACGAGCACCACGGGATCGTTGTCGACGTAGACCACCCGCGAGCCCGGCGCCACCCGCTGGGCCACCTGGTGCACGTTCTCCTGCGTCGGCAGTCCGGCGCCGAGATCGAGGAACTGGCGCACTCCGGACTCGGCGAGCGCGCGTACGGCCCTGCTCAGGAAGGCGCGGTTGGCCCTGGCGCTGTCGCGCGCGTTCGGCACGGACTTGAGCACCGCCTCGGCGGCCTCGCGGTCGGAGGCGAAGTTGTCCTTGCCTCCCAGGAGATAGTCGTAGATGCGTGCCGCGCTCGGCACGCTCGCGTTCACGCCCGGTAAGTCCATGGACGAAACGTTAGTGGATCAAGCTCTGCCAAGTCCTTCATGGGAGCGACGGATATCAGCCATTGGCAGTGTGGATCGGACCGATGCGCACTTCCGGCCACCGGCTGCTCGGCGTCCGCGACGGGATTCGAGGCCAGTGACCGGAAGGTCGTGGGCTTCTGCGGGACAGCACGGCTGTCGCCTCTCGGGAAGGTGCCGTCCTGCAGAGCCCTCGTCTCATCTGCCGTCCCCCGCGCTCCGGAAGGAAGGATGCTAGGAAACCCCTTCGCTCTGGGGAACGGCACCTGTCGCCTGCGCCGGGACGGTCATGGCGGCAGGTCGCCTGCCCGGGATGCCGAGCGCGACGAGCATGCCGACGAAGGCGATGGCCGTGACCGCGCCCATCGCCGCCGTGAAACCGGTGCTGAACTCCTCGACCGAGGCGTAGCTGCCGGCACTCGCGAAGACGGCGACCGTGACCGACGTTCCGAACACTCCGCCGAACATGCGCAGCATCATGAACGCGCCGGAAGCCTGTCCGATCTCCTGAGGTCGCACCGCTCCGACCACGGCCTTCTGCGCCGCGGGCATGGCCATGGTCAGCCCGGCTCCGCCGACGATCAGCGCGGGCAGGATCTGGAGATAGCTGGTGTCGGTGTCGGCCACCAGCGTGATCCAGCCCATGCCGATGGTCTGGAGCAGCAGCCCGCCGACCACGAACTTCCGCTCGCCCACCTTGTCGGCCAACCGGCCGGCGATCGGGGCGCACACCATCAGCGTGGCGGTCCAGGGCATCAGCCGCAGGCCGGCCCCGAGCGGTCCTTCGCCTTGCACGGTCTGGAAGTACTGCGCGAGGAAGAACAGCGTGCCGTACAGCGAGGCGAACACGGCGGAGTTGGCCGGGTTGGCGGTGGCGAACGCCCTCAGCCGGAAGAACCGCATCGGCAACATCGGCGCCGTGGAACGCTTTTCCCAGATGACGAAGGCGATCACCAGCACGACACCGAGCACCAGCGCGCTCAGGACTTCCACGCTGCTCCAGCCGGCGGAGTTGCCGCGGACGAGCGCCCAGACGATGCCGAACGCGCCCAGGGTCACGAGCGCGACGCCGCCCAGGTCGAACCGGTTGTTCGGGCCGACGCTCTCGTCGACGCGCCGCGCGGTGAGCAGGATCGCGACCAGGCCCACGGGCAGGTTCAGCCAGAAGATCCACTGCCAGGCCAGTCCCTCGGTGATGACGCCACCGATGAACGGGCCGCTGAACGTGGCCAGCCCGGTGAGGCCCAGGTAGAGTCCCATCGCCTTGCCCCGCTGCTGGGGCGGGAACATCGCGCTGATCAGGGTCAGTGACAGCGGCAGGACCATCGCGGCGCCGAGCCCCTGCACCGCTCGGGCCACGATCAGTGTGGTGATGTCCGGCGACAGCGCACAGGCCACCGACGCGATGGTGAACACCGCCAGCCCGATGCTGAACATGCGGCGCCGGCCGAACCGGTCGCCCAGTGCCGCTCCGGTGAGCAGCAGTACCGCGAACGTCAGGCCATAGGCGTTGACCACCCACTCAAGGGATTCGATCGATGCCGTCAGGTCCTTGCGGATCGAGCTCAGCGTCGTCGTCACGACCAGGCTGTCCAGGGCCATCATGAACGACGCCAGCGAAGCGAGTCCCAGGACCCATGCCTGTTTGGACGTCATCCGTTCTCCGTGGGAATTCACTGTTCGTTCTCTTTCTGTCGCGATCTTTCTCGGGGCAGGGGGCGATGTGTCTGCCACCTCGTACGCGGTCATTCGGCGGGTGCCCTTGGAATTCCTCGGACAGGCGCCTGCCGGTCTTGATCCCTTACGCGTCGGCCGGTGCGTTGCGGTCTCAGGAAACCGGATGCCGTGTCAGAAGTGGCTTGCGGTGGAATGTCGCAGTGTCGATGCCCGTCAAGGGCAGCGTGACAATTCCGCGAATATGCGTCGGCGGACGCAGGTGGTATCTGTACGTTCCCTGGTTGGGGTCAGGGGAGCCTGTCGGTTCGGCCTCGGCGTCTGCGGCAGGTGCAGTCCCGATCGGAGGCGGCTCCGCCCGGCCTCGATGTGTGCCCGGGATGCGGATGGCCGGCGCCAGAGGCATCATGGCCGCGCTACATCGGGACAGGACGGGCGGAGGTCCGCTGATCGAGCTCCGGGGTCAGTCGACGATCATGCCGCCGGTGAGGTTGGCGATCGCGCCGGTCATCGCGCCGGCCCGGTCGGAGGCGATGAAGACGGCCATGTCGG
>JABFVJ010000213.1 GCA_013362835.1 Nonomuraea sp.
GGCGGGCCGGCGGCGTGTGCGTGCTGGCCGGGCCGCGGGTGTCCGTGCTGGAGTCGCGGCTGCACCGGTTGAGGGCGTACGCGGGGCTGGAGCGGCGGGTGCTCGCCGCCGCCGTGGTCGAGATCGGCGGCGCGCGGCTGGCCGTCGGCTCGCTCCACCTCGACCTCCACGGCGCCGCCCGGCTGCGGCACGCGGGCGAGGCCATGACGGTGATGGAACGGCTGGCCGCCGCGCACGACGCCGCGATCGTGCTCGGCGCCGACGTCAACGAGCGGCAGCACCTGCCCGCCTGGCGCTACCTCGCCACCCGGCTGGCCGACTGCCACGCCGCCGCGCCGTCCGGCGACGGGCTCACCTTCCCCGCCGCGCGCCCGGCCGAACGCATCGACGCGGTGTTCGCCGCGCGCGAGGCGCGGGTCGTCTCGTGCGGGGGAGCGGCGGCCGGGAAGGCCGATCTGGCCGGGGCCAGCGACCATCTGCCGGTGCTCGCCGAGTTGCAGGTTGACCTCTGACGGGCGAGCCGGGCGGTCCAGCCCGTAGCATTTGTTCATGACCCGTCGCTCTCAGCGGCGTGCGCTCTCTGTCATTCTGGCGACGTCCGTGGCCTTGCCGCAGGTCACGCCCGCCGCGCATGCCGATCCCCGTCCCGCCGCCGAGGCGTGGCAGAAGTCGACGAGCGCGCGCCTCGACGCCGACGGCTCGCTCTCCGACGTGCTGGCCGTCTCGGCCGGCGACGTGTGGGCCGTGGGCCAGCAGGAGATCTGGGACGTCTGGAAGAACCGCGGCACGATCCGCCACTGGAACGGCACCTCCTGGACCGAGGTGGCCGTGCGCGACAACACCGCCTCGGGCAACCTGCGCGGCCTGGCCGCCGCCGGGGCCTCCGACGTGTGGGCGGTCGGCGACGGCCACGACGCCCTGCCCTACCTCGCCCACGGCGACCTCACCGGCTTCGACCGGGTCAGGCCCCAGGGGCTGCACGCCGGCGACTGGCTGGGCGGCATCGACGCCAGGTCCGGCCGGGTGGTGGCGGTCGGCAGCAGGGAGAAGAACGGGCTCATCCTCACCGGCCAGGGCAACACCTGGACCGTGCAGGAGACCAAGGAGAAGGGCGCGCTCTACGCCGTCTCGTCCGGCTTCGCCGTCGGCGACACCGGCAGCGCGCCGCTGATCATGCACTACGCGTCGGGCGCCTGGAAGTCCATGCCCGTGCCGTCCGTCCCCGGCGGCTACCTGCGTGACGTCCAGGTCGACAGCTCCAAGCGCGCGGTCGCCGTCGGCGGCGTCTACCACGGCCCCGGCGAGATCTCCCCGCTCGTGCTGACCTGGAACGGCAAACACTGGAAGCGGCAGGCGATCCCCGCCACCGGCGCCCGCCTCTACGGCGTCACCGGCGACGGCAAGGGCCGCTACTGGATGACCGGCTACGACCCCGAGCGGGCGGCCGAGCCGTTCGTGATGCGCTGCGAGAAGGAGCGCTGCGAGATCATCCGCGGCGCCGCGGAGAAGGGCAGGAGCAGCGTACGCCTCCAGGCGGTCGCCTACCTCGCGGGCAAGGGCACGGTCTGGGCGGTCGGCCACGCCGTCGACGCGACGGACCGCTACACCGACGTGGTGGAGTCCTTCGCGCCCCGCACCACCACGGCCAAGTCCTGACAAAGGCGCCTACAGCACGGCGCCGTCGTCCCAGCCCGAGTCGTTGGACGGCGGGCCGTCGCCCATCCGCACGACGAGCGCCACGAACCCGCCGATGAACGCCGCCACGGCGGTGAACAGCGCCCAGCCCTCCATGTGCCAGCTCGCCATCGCGGCGACCAGCAGATAGGCGGGACCGCCGAACAGGGCCACCCACGCGAGCTTGGTCGGCAGGTCGAGCTTCGGCAGCGGCGGCGGGGGAGGCGGCTCGAAGTGCCCCTCCTCCTCGTCGTCGTCGCGGTCGGGCTCGTCCTGGTCGAGTTCGAGCTCCTCGGACGGTTTGATCACCCGGCGGGTGGGCTCGGCGGGCACGTTCTCGCTGTCCGGCCATGGCTGGTCGGCCGAGTCGCGCTCGGCTGTGTCGTTGAAGGACGCGACGATCTGCCGCCAGACCTCGTCCTCGTCACTCTGGGGCGTCACCTAGATGGGCCTCTCCGCAGCGATCGCGACTTCCCCCTGGGTGCGATCAGTCCCTCTGCAAGGGTACCGAGGCATGTGTCCGGATGAAGTCGAGGCTCCCGGCAAAGATCCTGTCGGCATCGTTGTCAAGCGTCGCAACATGGTAGCTATCGGTAAGCTCCTCGATCGTGGCCTGCGGGACCTTCTGGCGGATGACCGCCACACTCGTCGGTTTCACCACGTGGTCGTCGCGGCTGTGGAAGACCAGCAGCGGCTGGGTCACCTTCCCCAGGTCGGCCTGCACCAGCGACCACAGCCCGGGCAGCGACGCGGCCGCCTTGACCGGGGTGCGGGCGTAGGCCAGCTCGGTCACGCCGGGCTTCTTGACGTCGTTCGCCACGCCGGGCACCGACGGCAGGAACCACTTCAGCAGCGGCGCCAGCTTCAGCAGCGGCACGTCGTTCGCGATGGAGGGGTTGACCACCATCACGCCCCTGACCGCGTCACCGTGCACCTCGGCGAGCCGCAGCGCCAGGGCGCCGCCCAGCGACAGCCCCGCGACGAACACCTCCGCGCAGCGTCCCTGGAGGTCGGCGAACGCCTTCTCGACCTCGGCGTACCAGTCGTCCCAGCGCGTACGGTTCATCTCCTGCCAGGTGGTGCCGTGGCCGGGCTGGCGGGGCAGCGAGACGCTGACCCCGTGACCGGCCAGGAACTCGCCCCACGGCCGCAGCGACTGCGGTGTGCCGGTGAACCCATGGCAGAGCAGCACACCGACCTGACCCGCTTGGTGGTGGTAGGGCTCCGCGCCTGGCATGAGCGGCATAACAGCTCCTCCACGCAATTTCATCCCGGAACTGCCCGATCGTCGCACGATCCGGGGTGATTGTGCGAGAGCTGATGTAGTTGCATCTCGCCTGGGATGGGAAGATGGCTCTGCTTAATCACGATGTCCTGGGGAAGAGGTGGCCGGGTGTTCTACTGGGTGGTCAAGGCCATCTTGTCGCCGTTCCTCCTGATGGTCTTCCGTCCGTGGACGGAGGGCGGGGAGAACGTACCGAAGCAGGGCCCCGCGATCCTGGCCGGCAACCACCTGTCGTTCGCCGACCACTTCTTCGGCCCGCTGCAGATCCGCCGCAAGGTGATCTCGCTCGGCAAGGCCGACTACTTCACCGGCACCGGCCTCAAGGGCTTCTTCACGCGGCTGTTCTTCAGCGGCGTCGGCACCGTGCCGATCGACCGCTCCGGCGGCAAGGCCAGCGAGGCCGCGCTCCGCACCGGTCTGCGCATCCTGCGCGAGGGGAACATCCTCGGCATCTACCCCGAAGGCACCCGTTCGCCCGACGGCCGCCTCTACAAGGGCAAGACCGGCGTGGCCCGGCTCGCCCTGGAGTCGCGCGTGCCGGTCATCCCGTGGGCCATGGTCAACACCTACGAGATGATGCCGCCCGGCCGGGCCTTCCCCAAGCTCGGCATCAGGCCGGGCGTGCGGTTCGGCAAGCCGCTCGACTTCTCCCGCTACTACGGGATGGAGGACGACCGGCTGGTGCTGCGCGCGGTCACCGACGAGATCATGTACGCGCTGATGGAGCTGTCCGGCCAGGAGTACGTCGACAAGTACGCCACGAGCGCCAAGGTCGAGATGGAGCGCGCGGCCAGGGCCGCCGCCAAGGCTAGCTCCTGAGCGCCCGCTCGCTCTTCGTCATCGCGCTGGTCATGGCGGCCAGCTCCTCGCGGGTGAGCCGGTCGATCAGGTAGTCCCGTACGACCTCCAGGTGCCCCGGCGCGACGCGCTCCAGGCAGCGCAGCCCCGCCTCGGTGAGCACGGCCAGCACCCCGCGATCGTCTGACGGGCAGGTCGCGCGCTCCACCAGCCCCGCCTTCTCCAACTGCGTGATCTGGTACGTCAGCGCGCTCTTGGACACCACCACGTCCCTGGCCAGCTCGGTCATGCGCATCTGCCGGTCGGGGGCGGCGGCCAGCCGGACGAGGATCTCGTACTGCGGGTGGGTCAGCCCGGCCGACGCCTTGAGCTGCTCCTCGATGCGGCGTTCGAGGAGGTGGGAGGCGGAGAGGAACGCCTGCCACGCGGCCATTTCCGTCTCGTCGAGCCACCGGGTGTCCGTCACGTCCCAAGTGTACTTGTTGTTCAGTTTTGAACTACCGGTAGGATGGTTGTTCAAATCTGAACATCTCTTTGGAGGCCGCATGATCGACCAGGCGCGTCCCTTCGCCCTGCTGCTCGCCAGGATCGCCGTGGGGGCGATCTTCCTGGTGCACGGCTACCAGAAGTTCGCCGACATGGGCATCGCGGGCACGACCAAGTTCTTCGAGTCCGCGGGCATCCCGCTCGCCGGGGTGGCCGCGCCGGCCGTGGCCGTGCTGGAGGTCGCCGGCGGCCTCGCCCTGATCCTCGGCGCCGCGCTGCCGATCGCGGGCACGCTGCTGGCCCTCGACATGATCGGCGCGATCGTGTTCGTCCACGGCTCCAACGGCTTCGGCGCGGGCGAGGGCGGCTACGAGTTCGTGCTCGCCCTGGCCGCCGCGAGCCTCGCCATCGCCTTCACCGGCGGCGGCGCCCTGGCCCTCGACACCCTCCTCACCCGCCGCCGATCGGCAGCCGTGACCGCGTAGCCGGGGGCGCGCCGGCCCTCGGCTGACGGCGGGTCGTCGTGATCGGGTGGGCCTCGGTCAGGTCAGGTGGGCGCGGATCTGCCGGATGTGTTCCGGGGTCGTACGGCAGCAGCCGCCGATCAGGGACGCGCCGGCCCGCTCCCACTCCTTGGCGGCCAGGCCGTATTCCACCGGGTCGGCGAGGCCCAGCCACCGGCGGTGCTCGGCGTCCCAGGACTCGCCGGAGTTCGGGTAGACCACCACGGGGAGGCCGCCGGACAGGCGGGTGATGAGGCCGGGGATGTGGCGCGGCGCCGTGCAGTTGACGCCCACCGCCACCACCTGCGGGTTGCCGGTGAACAGCGCGGCGGCGCGGTCGATCGGCGTGCCGTCGCTGATGCGCTCGGCGTCGCGGCACGAGAAGCTCACCCACGCCTTGACGCCGGGCGTCTCCGCCAGCAACTGGGCCAGGGCGCGCGCCTCGGCGTAGGAAGGGATGGTCTCGCAGGCCATCAGGTCGGCACCGGCCGAGGCCAGGATCTCCCAGCGCGGCCGGTGCCAGGCCAGCAGGCCGGCCTCGTCGAGGTCGTAGTCGCCGGTGTACTCGGCGCCGTTGGCCAGGTAGGCGCCGTAGGGGCCGACCGAGGCCGCCACCAGGCCGCGGCCGGCCTCGTCGCGCGCCTGCCCGGCCAGCTCGACCGAACGCCTGATCAGCCGCTCGGCCTCGGACACGCCGAGCCCGCGCTTGAGGAAGCCGGGGATCGTGGCCTGGTAGCTCGCCGTGGTGGCCACGTCGGCGCCCGCCGCGTAGTAGTCGGCGTGCACCCGCCTGATCAGCTCGGGCTGCTCCAGCAGCAGGCGCGCCGACCAGAGCTCGTCGCGCAGGTCAGCGCCGAGCGATTCCAGATGTGTGGACAGGCCGCCGTCCAGGACGAGTGTGCTCACCCGTCCAGAATAGGAGGCCGCGCGGGATGATGGCGCACCGGAAAGACATGGCCCTTTTCGCCGTTGGCCGAATAAGGCGGCGGCGATATCGCCGGATGGCGAATTCACCGGTTCCGGGGAGCGTAACCCGAGGCAGGACGGGCTCTCGGCCACGTCAGGGCTGGGGGTTGGCGCCGCGATCCCGCCATTCGCGGAGGCGATTATTACCGGGAAATCCGCGAAAAATCGGAACAGTGTGCTGGGTCGAATAGATGGCTATTTCGCATTTCAGCGGCCGGAGGCGAGCGCGTGCGGAGGCGAGTGCATGCGGAGGGCGGCGATCCGGGCGAGGGCTCCGCGATCCAGGACGATCATCTTGCCGCCACCGCCACCGCCACCGCCACCGCCACCGATCTCGATCACAAGCGCGCGCTCGAACGTCCGCAGGCCCGATTGACGCTCACCCTGGTCGCGCCGATCTCGGCCCCCATCCCCGCCTGGCCTGCGTGGACCAGCCCCGGGCCGCCGGTGGCCCGGCGTACGGGCTCGGCTCGGTGTAGCGCCTCGGCGGCCAGGCGGGTGGGCGCGTCGTGCAGGGCGTCAGGGAGCGTGGGTTGCTGCCGCGCCGTCGCGGACGGCTCGCCGGTGACCCGCTCCGGCACGGCCGGACGTGGCAGGAAGGCCGCCTCGACCGGCGTGGGCGCGGGAGGCCCGTGCAGTCGGCAACGAGATCGTGCTGCTGAAGGAAGGGCCCCCATCCGGTGATCTCTCACGGATGGGGGTCCGATCTTTCGGCCTGTCAGCCGCGTTTC
>JABFVJ010000453.1 GCA_013362835.1 Nonomuraea sp.
AGACGCCGTCGTACGACCACAAGGGCGTTCTGACGCCCGGCAGGATCTCCGCGCTCACCTCGCGCTGCGTGATCTCGTAACGGTCGGCGCCGACCGGCTTCAGCACCGGCGGGATCGGCAGCGGCACCTGGAAGGGCGGCGGCAGCGGCACGGCGCTGCGCAGCTCGGCGCCCGTGACCGACGGGCGGCGGGCCAGCGCGGCCGAGGTCGACAGCCCGGCCGCCGCCACCAGCCCGAGCGTGCCGCCGATGCCCAGCACGCGCCGCCTGGTCAGGCCGCGCACCCCGTCGCGCTCACGCATCGCGGGCCTCCCGCCGCAGCAGGGGACGGCTCCAGACCGAGACAAACTGCACGACGAGCGCGGCGACGGTCATCACCCCGAGCGGGACGTGCAGCCACAGCGCGCCGTCGAGCCCGGCGAAGTACTGGACGGTCTCGGCCGCCACCACCGCCGCCGTGGCCGCGAACGGCCCGGCCTGACGGAGGCGTACCCAGACCAGGATCGCCGCGACCAGCTGCAGGTAGCCGAGCGAGGTGACCACGTCGGCGCCGACCGCGTGCCAGCGCAGGCTGTCGTAGTCGCCGGTCAGGTAGACGCCGGCGAACACCGGCTGCCCGGCGATGGCCGCCACGTGCGCGCTGACGACGCCCCGGAACACCCACCCGGTCCGATGCGTGGCAGCGGATCCCAGGACCATGCTGGAGCCTCCTCAGATTGACGAACAGGCTCGACGTTATGGCGCATGCGTTATCTTGTCTAAGATCAATATTGCTATGGCGTTATGTGTGCGGAGGCATGATGGAGCTGAACCCGCTCAGGCAGTTCCTCGTGGTGGCGCGGCTGGAGCACCTCAGCAGGGCGGCCGACGAGCTGCGCGTCGCCCAGCCGTCGCTGAGCCGCACCATCGCCAGGCTGGAGGGCGAGCTGGGCACGCCGCTGTTCGACCGCAGCGGCCGCCTCCGGCTGAACGACGCGGGCAAGCTCTTCCGCGACCACGTCGAACGTGCCCTCGGCGAGCTCGACGCGGGGCGGCGGGCCCTCGCCGAGGCGGCCGGCGAGGGGCTCGGCAGCGTACGGCTGGCTTCGGAGACCTTCCTCACCCTCACCGGCCCGCTCGCGGCCTACAAACGCGCCCATCCCTCCGTCGAGGTCGAGCTCCACTGGTCGCCGGCCGAGGACATGGCCCGACTCCTGCGGGCCCAGGACGTCGACCTGTGCGTCGCCTCGCAGCCGATCCCGGCCGGCGGGCTGGAGTCGGCGCGGCTGTTCGACGAGCCGGTCGGGGTCGCCGTGCCCCTGGACAACCCCCTGGCGGCCCGTACGTCGGTGAGCGTCGACGAGCTCGCCGACCAGCCGTTCGTCACCGCCCGCAGGGGGCACTGGTCGCGCCGGCTGCTCGACCGGCTCTTCGCCGCGCGGGGACTCACCCCCAGGATCGTCTGCGAGAGCGACGAGCCCAGCGCCATCGCGGAGCTGATCGGGGCGGGGCTCGGCGTCGGTCTCGTGCCCGGCTTCGCCCGCCGCAGCTCCTCGAACGCCCCCGTCACCTGGATCGCCGTCGACAGCCCCGACTGCCGCCGCACGGTCACGCTGTACTGGGGCGCCGACAACCACCTGCCGGCCGCGGCCCGGCTCATGCGCGCCACGATCACCGGCTGGGACTGGACCACCGGCGCCTCCCGCTGACCGGCGGATTTCAGGAAATTTCGGGATCGGGGTTGACCTTGCCCCAAGGGCAGGGTTCGACGATGGTCCACATGAACGACAACGCACTCCACACCGTCGAAGCCCACCTCCGCGAGCTGGCCGCCGCCTCCTGCGAGTCCGACGGCATCCCCGGCTTCGTCGCCGGCGTCCACCAGGCGGGCGAGCAGGTCGTCGTCGCCCACGGCATCGCCAACGTCGCCACCGGCGCGCCGATGCTCGAAGACACCGGCTTCCTCCTCGGCTCCGTCACCAAGGTCCTGACGACCACGCTGGTCATGCGGCAGGTCGACCGCGGCGTGCTGGACCTCGACGCCCCAGTGGTGCGCTACCTCCCCGAGTTCGCCCTGTCCGTGCCGGGGGCCGCCGACAAGATCCTGGTCCGGCACCTGATCTCGCACACCAACGGCATCGACGCCGACCTCTACTTCCCCGACGCCAAGGGCCGCGACGCGCTGAAGACGTACGTCGAGGGCCTCGCGACCGGCTGCGGCACCCTGTTCGAGCCCGGCGAGCAGCTCAGCTACTCCAACGGCGGCATGATCGTCGCGGGCCGCCTGCTCGAAGTCGTGACCGGCCTGCCCTTCACCGAACTGCTCGAACGCGACGTCTACGCCCCCGTCGGCATGAAGGACTCCAGCACCTCGGCCGAGCAGGCCATCCTGCGCAGCACCGCGGTCGGCCACTTCCCGGACCCCGAGACCATGGAGCCCAGGCCCACGGGCATGTTCACGCTGCCCGAGACCTGGGGCCCGGCCGGCGGCACGCCCATCGGCACGGTCGCCGACCTGCTCGCCTTCGGGCGTACCCACCTCGCGGGCGGGGTGTCGCCCTCGGGCGCGCGCGTCCTGTCGGCCGCGTCGGTGGAGCTGATGCAGCAGGTCTCGTACGACATGGAGTCCCCGAACGTCCCGCCGATGGGCCTGGGGTGGGTGCGGTACCCGTTCGGGGGGACGACCGTGCTGGCCATGTCGGGCGCCTCGCCGGGCGGCGTGTCCCTCCTGTGCGTCCTGCCGGAGCACGACCTGGTCTTCGCCGCCTTCGGCAACACCCCGGGGGCGATCATGCTCCAGGACCGGATCCTCCAGTGGCTGGTCGGCACGCACCTCGGCGCCGAGATCCCCACGATGGTCACCGAGCTGCGGCAGGACGTCGACCTCACCCCGTACGTCGGCACCTACCGCTCGAACCAGCTCCGCATCGACGTCAGCATCGTCGACGGCCAGCTTGAGGAGCGGACCACGTACGAGCCGGCCGACGCGACGCAGGAGCGCGTCTTCACCGCGTTCGCCGGCGGCGCGACCTCGGCCCCGCCGCAGCGTTACGTGCCCGTCCGGCCCGGCCTGTTCGCGCCCGCCGGCTACCCGCTGGAGATGTTCGACGGCTACCTGCGGCTGCTGCTCGTCTCCTACCACGACGTCCGCGACGGCCAGGCCCGCTTCCGCAACGGCGGCGGCCGCCTGACCAGGCGCGCCTGACCTGCCGGAATGGAAGGATGTCCATATGATCACGATCGGGCAGCTCGCGGACTACGCCGGGGTGACCATCAAGGCCGTCCGCCACTACCACCAGCGCGGCCTGCTGGCCGAGCCGCCCCGCGACTCCTCCGGCTACCGGCGCTACACCGCCAAGGACGCCGTAGACCTGGTCAAGATCAGGACCTTGGCCGGCGCGGGCGTGCCGCTCGCCCGGATCAAGGACCTGCTCGACGCCGACCCTGACACGCTCACGGCGGCGATCACCGAGATCGACCACGACCTCGAAGACCGCATCGCGCAGCTGCGGCAGGCCCGCGGCCAGCTCGCCGAGCTGCGCGGCGGCGACCGGCTCTTCGTCTCCCCCGAAGTGGCCGACTTCCTCGACGACCTGCGCCGCCTCGGCGTCAGCGAGCGTCAGCGGCGCCTGGAACGCGACGGCTGGATCCTCATGCGGACCGCCTCCCCGGAGGACGCCGACCTGTGGCTCGCCGAGAAGCGCGAGCTCATGGCCGACCCCGAGTTCAGCGCCCTCTACCTCGAACACGACGCCGCCTACGACTGGTCGCCCGACGACCCCCGCCTGCTCGCCCTCGCGGCCCGCACCCGGGACTGGTTCGCCCGGCACGAGAGCCGCTCCGAGAGCCGGCCGGTGCGCAACCCGGAGATCGCCGAGCTGGCCGCGCGGACTCAGCCGGAAGCCTCGTCCCCGGCCTGGGACCGCCTGGCCCGGCTCATGGAAGGCTAGTCCCGCGCGGACTTCTCCGGGGCGCGGACGAGCCCGCCCATGATGCGGTCGAGTGCGGCCAGGTCGTCGAGGCCGAGGGCGAGCAGCGAGCGCGGCGGGCGGGCCAGGATGCGCTCGGCCTCCTCGGCGGCGACCGTGCCGGTGGGGGTGAGGGAGACGATCTTGCTGCGGCGGTCGCCGGGGGAGACGCTGCGGGTCACGTAGCCGCGCTGCTCCAGGTCGTCGACCATCAGCGTCGTGTACGGCTTGTCGGTGGACAGCTCGGCGGTCAGCTCCCGCATGGTCATCGGCCCGGCCAGCAGGCGGCGCAGCGCCTTGACCCGGAAGAAGCTCATGCCGAGCGTCTCGGCCACCTCCTTGCGGCGGTCCTCCTGCCGCAGGACGAGGTCGGTCATGGCGGCCCAGACACGGGCCACCGCCTCCTGGCCGGGGGTGTCGCTCATGAGCTGTCCGCCGTTCTGTGGGGAGCGTGGGCGAGCCGTTCGGCGGTGTGGACGGCGCTGCGGCGGGCCCAGCCGGTCGTGGTCAGGATACCGAGCAGCACGATGGCCAGCCCGCACCCGGCGATGATCCACCAGCCGACGTGGCTGGCCGCGGGGAACCCGGTGGCGAACGGGCCCGCCACCGCCGACGTGACCAGCGAGCCGATGATCGCGACACCGAGCGACTGGCCGATCTGGCGGCTGGTGGAGGCCACACCGGCGGCGACCCCGGCCTGGGTGCGCGGCATGCCGGACACGGCGGTGTTGGTGATCGGCGCGTTCAGCATGCCGAACCCCAGCCCGAACAGCACGTACGCGGCCATGAGCCGCCAGGTGGGCGTGTCCGCCGTCAACCCCGTCATGATCAGGCCGCTGGCCCCCATGGTGGCCCCGGCCAGCAGCAGCGGGATCCGGGGCCCGGAGTTCCCGACGATCCGGCCGGACAGCGGCGCGCAGACCACGGTCAGCCCGGCCATGGGCAGCGTGTAGAGCCCGGCGTGCAGGGCGGACAGGCCCAGGACGTCCTGGAGGTAGAGGGTGTTGACGAACAGGAAACCGCCCAGCGCGGCGAAGCCGCACACGGCGACGACCGTGGCGCCCGTGAACGGCGCGCTGCGGAAGAACCGCAGGTCGATCAGCGGTTCGGCGCGGCGCAGCTCGTACGGCACGAGGCAGGCCAGCGCCAGAGCCGCCGCCGCGAAGCAGCCCAGCGTACGCGGCGAGCCCCACCCGGCCGCCGGCGCCTCGATGAACGCGTACGTCAGGGCGGCCAGCAGCACCATGACCAGCACCTGCCCGACCGGGTCGACCCGGCGCGGGCGCGGCGCGCGCGACTCCGGCACGAACAGCGCGCACAGCACGAACGCGGCCACCCCCACGGGGAGGTTGATCCAGAAGATCGCCTGCCAGCCGACCGAGCCCACCAGCGACCCGCCGACCAGCGGGCCCAGCGCCATGCTGACGCCGATCACGCCGCCCCACACGCCGATCGCCCGCGCCCGCTCGCGCGGCTCGGTGAACGTGTTCGTGATGATCGACATGGCGACGGGGTTGAGCATGGAGCCGCCGACGGCCTGCAGCGCCCGCGCCGCGATCAGCCAGCCGAGTCCGGGCGCGAGCGAGCACATGAGCGATCCGAGCGTGAACAGCGCCAGCCCCGTCTGGAACGTGCGGCGCCGGCCGACCCGGTCCCCGGTCGAGCCGGCCAGCATGAGCAGGCTCGCCAGCACCACGGTGTACGCGTCGATGATCCACTGCAGGCCGGAGACGGAGGCGTTCAGGTCGCGGCGGATGGCGGGCAGCGCGATGTTCACGATCGTGTTGTCCAGGCCGACGATGAACAGGCTCATGCAGCAGATGGCGAGGACGAGCATCCGCCGGCGCGGGCTGAGCACGCCGGCGGACGCGGATGCCTCGCTGGTTATAGGCATATAACGATTATATTCGCATAACTAACCACATGCCCGGTCGGGCGGTGATCGGTCAGGGTTCGAGGTCGGTCACGCCCTTGCCGGTCGGCAGGTCGAACGGGACCGAAGCCTGGTCGTGCGTGATCAGCCATTCGCCGTCGATCTTGCGGAGGCCGAACGTGGCCCTGACCCACATGCCGTTCGTCGCCGTGCCGTCCCTCAACGTGCCGCTGAGCCGGCCGAAGGCGTGGCCGAACGCCACGTCGCCGCCCACGGTGATCGTCAGGTCGCGAAGCTCGTAGTCCACTTCCTCGAAGAACGTGAACACGTTCGTCCAGTTCTTCATCTTCGCGTCGACCCCCACGTGCTGCAGCGGCGGTTCGACGTCGAAGGAGACGACGTCCTCGGCGTAGATCCGCCTCAGGGCGTCGAGATCCTTGGCGCGGAGCCGGTCGATGATGCTGACGAGCCGCTGCCTGATCTCCGCTTCGTCCGATGTGCTCATCTGTCCTCGTTCCTTCCGTCGATGCCTTCACAGGTACGACGCCGCAGCACTCCGAGATG
>JABFVJ010000207.1 GCA_013362835.1 Nonomuraea sp.
TTGGGGTGGGCGTGGCGAGGACGGCCAGGCGTTCGGTGGGCAGGTGGCGTTGCACGGCAGCGGGCGGCAGGTCGGCGGTGGCGTCGGTGGCGATGACGTGGAAGCGCCCCCGCCGCGGCAGCCCCAGCGCGTCGGCCGCCTCCCGGATCCGCGCCGGGTCGGTGCCGAGGAGCGCGTCGAACAGCCGGTCACGATCGAGCCGATCACGCAGCTCACGCTCCGCCTCCACCTCCCGGTACGCCTCGCGGATCGTCTCCGACAGCAGGTCGAGCCCGAGCCACAACTCCCCGGCGCTCTCGATGAGCACGGCTTGCTCGGCGGGCGTGGTCTCGGCGGCGATGCGCTCCCACAGGAACTGGGTGCCGATCCGGTAGCTGTGCAGCAGTGCCGCCAGCGGGATGCCGCGCAGCGCCCGCCTGCGCGCGTTGGCCTTGGCGACGTCGGTCGGCGACGCAGCCCCGCCGCCGAGGTGGGCGAGGGAGACCCGCAACTGCTCGGCGCAGACCGTGGTGACGTCGTCTTCCGGCACAACCGTCAGTTCGATCTCCGCCGCCCGTACCCGCCGGGCCAGCTCGATCGCCAGCTCGTCGACTCGGGCGAGCAGCCGCGCGGTCAACGCCGCAGGTCCTGGTCCGTTCACGCCGGGCATTGTGCCACCGCACAATCACGGCGGCCAGATTCACGACCCGTGCCCGTTGTGACCCCTGGCACCGAGCGGGATTCTGGAACCCCGGCCCTCGCTCGATGCGGAGACGACGTGAACCTCGACCCCATCCCCACCGACCAGCTGACCTTCCGCCTCCCGCAGAAGTTCGACAACGTCGAGGACGAGCGGCGCCACCGCCAGGAACGGCTGGTGGCCGCGCTGCGCCTGTTCGGCAGGTTCGGCTTCGAGGAGGGCGTGGCCGGGCACATCACCGCCCGCGACCCCGAATACTCCGACCACTTCTGGGTCAACCCGTTCGGCATGAGCTTCAAGCACATCAGGGTCAGCGACCTGATCCTGGTCAACCACGAGGGCCAGGTCGTCCACGGCAGGTACCACGTCAACCAGGCGGCCTTCGCCATCCACTCGATGGTGCACCAGGCCCGCCCCGACGCGGTCGCCGCCGCCCACTCCCACTCGGTGTACGGCAAGGCGCTGTCGTCGCTCGGCACCCAGCTCGAACCGCTGACCCAGGACGCCTGCGCCTTCTACGAGGACCACGGCCTGTTCGACGACTACACGGGCGTGGTGCTGGAGACCGAGGAGGGCCGCAGGATCGCCGCCGCGCTGGGTTCGCACAAGGCCGTCATCCTGCGTAACCACGGGCTGCTGACCGTGGGCGACTCCGTCGACGCCGCCGCCTGGTGGTTCATCACGATGGAGCGTTCGTGCCAGGCGCAGCTGCTGGCCAAGGCGGCCGGCCCGACCGTGTCCATCGAGCACGACCAGGCCAAGCTCACCCACGGCCAGATCGGCAACGACCTGGTCGGCTGGATCAACTTCCAGCCGCTCTACGACCAGATCGTGCGCTCCGACACCGACATGTTCGACTGAGCCTCTGTCCAATACCCCCTGGCGTGCAGTTCGTACAGCGTCGCGTACAGGTCTCCCGCCGCCATCAGCTCCTCGGGGATGAGGCGAATCAAATCGGCTCCCCCTCGTACGGCAGGCGGCCGCACCACGGCGGTGAAATCGTCAGGCCGCGCTGGCCCGTGGAGAGCCTCAAGTTGCCGTGCCGCCTTGAGGGGAGCCGTCAGGTTGCGGTGCCGCCCGAGGAGAGCCTCTGACTGCCGCGCCGGGTGTCACCGCCTCCGAGGCGGGCTCAATCCAGGAGCACCATCCGGGGCGGGCTCACTTCAAGAGTGCCGTCCGGGGTGTGAAGTGGCCGCGGGCGAAGCTGGCCGCGTCGAGGACCTGGACCCGCCACGGGTCAAGCCGCAGCACTGTGAACCCCTCGGACTCCGGCCCCGGCAGGCCGAACGCGCGCAGGTCGTAGCCGAGCGGCGGCGGGGCCGTGGTGAACATCTCCCACACGTGGCGCTTGGTCTCGACGTCGTCGACCCACGATGTGGCCGCCTCGCCGAGGACGACGTTCTGCTCGGGGCTCCAGTAGGAGAAGGCCACCTGGGGATTGGCGGCCAGGTGGGCGCCCTTGACGCCGGCGTTGGAGGTGAAGATCCAGCCCACCGGGCGTTCGTCGATCACTTCCCAGATCGGGTGCAGGATGCGTGAGCGGGGGCGGCCCTGCCCGTCGACCGTGGTCACGGTGCACCAGATGATCTCCGAGGTGAACGTCAGGAACTCGTCCTTCAAGGCGCTGAATGATTCGGTCATGAGCCGGATGATGTCATCCCCGACCGACAATCGGCGCCCGCTCCCTGATCCGGTCGGTGATCGCGGCGCCCAGTTCCGCCGTGGTGCCGGTGCCGTGGAGGTCGGGGGTGAGCGGGGCGTCGGCGGGCCCCGCCGCGAGGACGTCCTCGATGGCGGCCAGCAGGTGGGCGCCCGCGTCCGGGTGGCCGAGGTGGTCGAGCATCATCGACGCGCACCAGATCTGCCCGACCGGGTTGGCGATGCCGAGCCCGGCGATGTCGGGAGCCGAGCCGTGCACCGGCTCGAAGAGGCTCGGGGAGGTGCGGTCGGGGTTGATGTTGGCGCTCGGCGCGATGCCGATCGTGCCGGTGCACGCGGGTCCGAGGTCGGACAGGATGTCGCCGAACAGGTTGCTGGCGACCACGACGTCGTAGCGGTCGGGGTGGAGGACGAAGTTGGCCGCCAGCGCGTCGATGTGGCACCTGTCGTGGGCGACCTCGGGGAAGTGTTTGGCCATCTCCTCGACCCGCTCGTCCCAGTAGGGCATCGAGATCGAGATGCCGTTGCTCTTGGTCGCCGAGGTGAGGTGGCGGGCGGGGCGGCGGGAGGCGAGGTCGAAGGCGTAGCGCAGCACGCGGTCGACGCCGACCCTCGTCATCACGGTCTCTTGCAGGACGGTTTCGCGCGGGGTGCCCTCGAAGATGCGGCCCCCGATGCTGGAGTACTCGCCCTCGGTGTTCTCCCGCACGACCAGGAAGTCGATCTCGCCCGGTTCGCGCCCGGCGAGCGGGCTGCGCACGCCTGGCATCAGGCGGCAGGGGCGCAGGTTGACGTACTGGTCGAAGCCGCGCCGCATCTGGAGGAGGCTGCCCCACAGCGACACGTGGTCGGGGACGACCGCGGGCCAGCCGACGGCGCCGAAGAAGATCGCGTCGTAGGTGGAGAGGGTTTCCTGCCAGTCGTCGGGGAGCATGGCGCCGTGGCGTTGCCAGTAGGGGGCGCTGGCGAAGTCGAAGTGGTCGAAGCGCAGGTCGAGGCCGAACACGCCGGCGGTCGCCTCCAGGGCACGCAGGCCTTCCGGCACGACCTCGGTGCCGATGCCGTCCCCGGGGATCACGGCGATGCGGTGGGTGCGGGGCCGAGGGGAGGCGTCTGACGTGGGGGCCTGGTGCCGGGGGCGTGGGGTCGTCGCTTCGAACGGGCCAGGGTTCGTCATCGAGGTCTCCGCTCCGTGTGGGCGCCGAGGTCCGTCAGTGATCCCTGGGCGTCCTCGATGACGAGCCGTTCGGCGGTCGCCGAGTCGCCCTCGCGCAGGGCCCGCACCAGGGCGCGGTGGGTGGAGTAGCGGTCGAGGCCGAACCGGTCGTTCACGGCGATCTGCTCAAGAATGCGCGCCCGCCGCTCCGGCTTGGAGAACACCTGCGACTGCTCCAGCAGCCGCACCAGCACCGGGTTGGCCGCGCACGCGTTCAGGGTCTCGTTGAACTCCTGCATGTGGTCGAGCAGCGCGATGAGCTGCCGTTCCACGTTCTCGCCGTTGCGGTGCCGGGTGACGATGACGATCAGCAGGTCGTCGGTGGCGTCGAGGATCGCGTCGAGCGTGTCGAGCTGGTCGGCGGTGGCGTGCCTGGCGGCGAAGCGGGCGACCAGGCCGCGCAGGCCGATCTCGACCTCGGCGAGGTCGGCGATGGCGCGTTCCGCGATGTCGGCGACGACGACAGTGCGGGGACCGGTGCGCTGGATGAGCCCGTCCTGCTCCAGGCGGCGCAGCGCTTCACGCACGGGGGTGGCGCTGACTTCGAGCTGCTCGGCGAGGCCGCGCTCGGTGACCTTCTGCCCTGGGCGCAGCGCGCCTGACCCGATCGCTTCGCGCAAAGACTGGTAGGCGAGGTCGGCCCGGGTTTCGCTGCCCGCCTCGGTTGGCGGTTTGACCGTCATGAGTTCACCGTAGCAAAGTCAGATGCTGTTGCTTGACAGTTTTGCTATAGCAAGTATTGTGACGCCTGCCACACCCCCCGAGGAGGTACGTCAGTGAGCAGCGAAACCCAAGGACGTGCGGTCCACTCCGGACGGATGATCACGTTCTACGTGGCCCTCGCCGTATTCGCGCAGGAGTCGACCTGGAACTTCTACGACAGTCGCGTGCCCGAGCTGCTGCGCGACTACATCGCGAGCGCGGCGGTGATCGGGCTGCTCATGGGCATGGACAACCTGCTCGGGGTCTTCATCCAGCCCGCCATGGGCAACCGCTCCGACAACACGCGGACCGTGTGGGGGCGGCGCATCCCCTATCTGGCGGTCATGATGCCGCTGGGCGCGCTGCTGTTCCTGCTCATCCCGCGCGCCGCCTCGCTGGGGTGGCTGATCCTGCTGATCTTCCTCTACGCCGTGGTGATGAACAGCTTCAAGCCCATCAGCGAGTCGCTCCTGCCCGACTTCATCAGGCCGGAGCGCCGGAGCCGGGCGAACGCGGCGGTGAAGACGGCGGCGGCGCTGACGGTGATCGTCGCGGCGCTGGTCAGCCTGCTGCTCGTGGACGACCATCCGCAGCTGGCGTTCGCCGTTCCCGCAGGGCTCATGCTGGCGGCGGCCGCCGTACTGGTGTGGAAGGTTCGCGACAGTAACTCGGCGGGCTACCAGGCGGCCCTCGCCGAGGACGCGGTGGACGCGGGGGCGAAGGGCACCGGCGCGGTGGACGCGGGAGCGAAGGGCACCGACGCGGTGGACGCTGGGACGAAGGGCATCGACGCGCCGGCCGGTGGCGAGACTCACGCCCCCGGGACGAAGATCGGGGCGATTCTTCGTGACCTGGCGCGTGACCCCGACCGCAGCCGCCTGCTGATGATCGTCACGGTGTTCGTCTTCGGCGGCGCCTGGGCCGCCTCGCGCGCCCTCATGACTCCCTACGGCGTCGAGGCGCTGGGCCTGTCGGACGGTCAGGCGGGCGGGCTGACGTTGCCCAGCGGCATCGCCTACATCGTGGCCGCCTTCCCCGCCGCCCTGCTCGCCGAGCGGTTCGGGCGGTTGCGGGTCATCATGGTCGGAATGGCGATCTTCGCGGCCGGCACGATCCTGGGCGCCGTGGTGCAGAACCCCGTCGCGACCATGGTCACGCTGTGCCTTGCCGCCGCCGGGGCGGCCGGGTTCATGATCAACGCGGTCGTCGTCCTGTGGAACCTGGCCCCGTCGGCCAGGGTCGTCGGCACCTACACGGGCCTGTACACCGTCGGCTGGGCGGGCGGCGCGCTCGCCGGTCCCGCGCTCGTGGGGCTGGCGGTCGACCTGACCGGCTGGCACCTGATGCTCCTGCACATCACGGTCCTGGCCGTCATCGCCATCGTGCTGGTCGTCCGCGTCGACCGGCTCCAGCGCGGCGCCGCTGCGGAGGGGAGGGCCCTGTGACGCGCACTGTCGTGGTCACCACCGACTATCTGGTTCCGGGCGACGAGGCCGATCTCTTCCTGCGGCAGGAGGGCTTCGTCACGCGTCACCACCCGCTGCGCGGGCCCCGCGGGCACGACGAGCTGGTCGCGATCCTCGACGGCGCGGAGGGCGCGCTGATCGCCAACGAGCCGATGACGGCGCAGGTGTTCGCGCGGACCTCCGGGCTGCGGGCGGTGGTGCGCACCGGCGTGGGCTTCGACTCCGTCGACGTGGAGGCGGCCACTCGCGCGGGCGTCTCGGTGAGCAACCTGCCGGGCGTCAACGCCAACGCGGTGGCCGAGTACACGATGGCGCTGCTGTTGGCTCAGGCGCGCCGGCTGGTGCCGGTGGCCGCCGGGGTGCGGGAGGGCGGGTGGCCGCGCGAGGACGGTTTCGAGCTGCGCGGAAAGACGCTCGGGCTTCTCGGGTACGGCTCGGCGGCTCGCGCGGTGGTGCCGCTGGCGACGGCTTTCGGGCTGCGGGTGCTGTGCACCACGGCCAGCGCGGCGGCGTCGCCCACCGCTGCCGCTGCCGCTGCCGCTGCCGCTGCCGGCGCCGGTCCCAGTGCCGGTCCCGGTCCCGGTGTCGCTTTCGTGGAGCTCCGCGACCTGCTC
>JABFVJ010000225.1 GCA_013362835.1 Nonomuraea sp.
GACGCGGTCGCCACGGTCGCGGGCGCGCTCAGGGCGGGCGACACCGTCGTCGCCTTCCCCGAGGGCACCACGTGGTGCGGGCGCGGCATGGGCAGCTTCCGCCCGGCCGTCTTCCAGGCGGCGATCGACGCGGGCGCGACGGTACGGCCCGCCACGCTGCGCTACCGCGAGGGCGAGCTGACCTCGACCCGGGCCTGCTACGTGGGCGAGGACTCGCTGCTCGCCTCCGTGCTGCGGGTCGCCGCCACCCGGCGGCTGGTCGTCGAGGTACGCCTGTCCGCCCCCGTACGCCTCACGCCCTCCGCGCCCCGCCCGCAGGCACGCGCGGCCCTGGCCAGGATCGCCGAGGCCCAGGTGCGTACGGGCGTGTGCGCCGGCGCTGCGGGGCGGCACGGCTGAGACGGCCCTCCGGGCGGGGAGGGCCGCCGGTCACTTGCCGAAGCCCGCCGTCAGGCCGCTGAGGAGCTGGCGGCGGCCCACCACGTACAGGATGAGGATGGGCAGCGTGGTGAGGACCACGGAGGCGAGCACCGCGGGCACGTTCACGCTGTACTGCCCCTGGAACGTCCACAGCGCCAGCGGCAGCGTGCGCTTGTCCGGGCTCTGCGTGAGGATCAGCGGCAGCAGGAACCCGTTCCAGATCGTCAGTGCGTTGTAGATCGTCACCGTCACCACGGCCGGCCGGGTCAGCGGGAAGGTCAGCCGCCAGAGCATGCCCCAGTCGGTGGCGCCGTCGAGCCGCATCGACTCGAACAGCTCCTTCGGCACGTCCCTGATGAAGTTGGACAGGACCAGCACAGACAGCGGGATCGCGAACGCGATCGAGGGCAGGATCATGCCGAGCAGCGAGTCGTACAGGTGCAGCCTGATGATGATCAGGTAGATCGGGATGATCGTGGCCTGGAGCGGGATCGCGAGGCCCATGAGGAACAGCGAGTTCACCCCGCGCAGGAACCGCCCGCCGCCGCGCACGATCGCGTACGCCGCCATGAACGACACCCCGACGGCCGGGATCACCGCGCCGAGGGTGACGATGAGGCTGTTGAGGAAGTACCACGCGAAGTCCGACTCCAGCACCATCCGGTACGCCCCGAGCGTAGGCTCGGACGGCGGCGCGAGCGGGTTCGAGGCGTAGTAGGAGCTCTGCTCCTTGAAGCTGGTGATGACGATCCAGTAGATCGGCACCACCACGATCGCCAGCCAGATCCACCCGGCCAGGCCGCCCAGCCAGTTCTTGCGCTCGGGGGGCTTGCCGGGCCGCCCGTGCTGGCCGGAGGCCGTCCGCGAGGCGCCCTTGGTCAGCGTGGTCGCCATGTCAGGCCCCTTCCAGCTGGCTCGCCGAGGCGTCGCGGCCGCCGAGCCGGCGCAGCAGCATCGCCAGCGCCAGGCCCACGAGGACGAGGATGACGGCGATCGCGCTGGCCGGGCCCATCAGGTTGGCCTGGAATCCCCGCTTGTACATGTCCAGCGCGAGCACGCGGGTCGCGTCGCCGGGGCCGCCCGCGGTCAGCACGAAGATCAGGTCGAAGAAGGTCAGCGACCCGACCACCATGAGCGTCGACGAGGTGATGATCGTGTACTTGAGCTGCGGCAGCGTGATGCTGAAGAACGTGCGCATCCGGCCGGCGCCGTCGAGCTCGGCGGCCTCGTACATGGAGCGCGGGATCTGCCGCACGCCGCCCTGGTAGATCAGCGAGTGGAACGGGATGAACTGCCACGACACCACGAAGATCACCGTGCTGAACGCGAGGACGGGCTCGCCCAGCCAGTCCTGCGCGAGCAGGTCGATGCCGAGCCCGGCGCCGAGCCCGAAGTTCGGGTCGAGCAGCGCCTTGTAGGTGATGGCGATGGCCGCCGAGCTGAGCAGCAGCGGGATGAAGTAGAACACCGACAGCACCGCGCGGTAGCGCTGCTTGCCGGCGAGGAACACCCCGAGCAGGATGCTGGCCGGGGTCTGCACCGCCCAGGAGGCGGCCATCACCAGGAACGTCACCCACAACGCGTGCGGCAGGCCGGGATCGGAGAGCACGGCCTGCCAGCTCGACAGGCCCGCGAAGCCGATGTCGCCGAGCCCGTCCCACGAGGTGAAGCTGAGGACGAGGACCCCGATCAGCGGGACCACGCCGAAGCCGACGAAGAACAGCAGCGCCGGCACGGCCAGCCAGGCGAGGGAGCCGCGGCCCCCTCGTCCGGCGGCCGTCGGCGCCCCCCGCCTCGCGGGGATCGGGATCACGCTCACTTGCCGATGACCGCGTTCATGTTCGACTGGAACTGCTGCGGCGAGATCGACAGCTGGAACAGCTTGGCGATGTTGTCGAGCAGCACCTCGGCCGCGGTCGGGCTGAGCGCCTGGTCCCACGACTGGGCGAAGGTCTTGGCGCTGCTGGCGGTGTTGTAGACGAACTTGAGGAAGTCGGCGTCGGGGCCGGTGAACGCCGAGTCGGCGCCCTTGACGATCGGCACGCCGCCCGTGCTCGCCCACTCCTTGACCTCGGTCGCGTCGAGCACGCCGGTGGCGAAGTACTTCTTGGCGATCTCCTTCTGCTCGGGCGTGGCCTTGGCGGAGATCGACAGGTACTGGCCGGGGTTGCCGACGGTGTCGCTGGGGTCGCCCTTGCCGCCGTCCACCGGCGGGAAGTTCATGTAGCCGAGGCTGCCGCTCGGGACGAAGTCGCCGCCGTCGTTCTTCATGCCGCCGTACGTCCAGCCGCCGTGCAGCATCATCGCGGCCTTGCCGGTGTACAGCAGCGCCTGGTCGGCGTTGGAGTCGGCGGTGATGGAGGAGAAGCCCTTGATGAAGCCGTTCGCCTTGATCAGGTCCTGCATCTTGGTCAGGGCGTCGAGGGCGGCGGGGTGGGACCAGGCGTCCTTCTGGCCGTCGAACACGGCCTGGAAGACCTCGGGGCCGCCGATCCGGTCGAAGAGGAACTCCAGCCACATCATGTTCGTCCAGCGCGACTGGCCGCCGAGCGAGAACGGCGCGATGCCCTTGGCGTTGATCTTGGGGACGATGTCCATGATGTCGCCCCAGGTCTGCGGCGGCTCCACGCCGACCTTCTCCAGGACCTTCTTGTTGTAGTACAGGACGATCGGCTGGACGGTCTCGCACGGCATCGCGTAGATCTTGCCGTCCACGGTGGCCGCGCCGAAGGAGGAGGGGAACAGCCGGTCCTTGACGGCGGCGTTCTCGGAGAACCACGACGTGAGGTCCTCGACCTGGCCGGCCTGGACGTAGCTGCGCAGCGTGCCGCCGCCCCAGCCCCAGATGAGCGTGGGGGCCTGGCCGGCGCCGATGGCCGTCTTGATCTTCGTCTTGTAGGCGTCGTTCTGGAAGGCCGTGCCCTCGATCTGGGTGTTGGGGTTGGCCTTGTTGAAGCGCTCGACCGCCCTGCGGCGCACGCCTTCCTGCGGCTCGACCGACAGGTACCAGTAACTGGCCTTGGCGCCACCGCCACTGCCTCCGGTCGCGCCGCCGCCGCCCTTGGGGGTGGGACCGGATGTGCCGCAGGCGGCGAGCGCGGCTCCCAGCGGCAGCCCCATGGAGAGGCTGAGGAAGGTGCGGCGAGAGGTTGTCCTGGACTCCACGCTGATCTCCGTACTCGAATGCCGCGGGCCGCGGCTCGTTTTTCCTTGGGACGCGTTGGCCGGCGGTCGGATCAGCAAACCCCCCATGCCCCTCCCCGTCCACTCGCCTTGAGTGAACCCGTCGAAACATTTGCGACATGACCGCGCGGCACGTCAATCTAGATTTCGACCATTCCGGTGTCAAGACCCCCCTGCGGAAACCCGCCCCTGGGCGCGGGCCGGACCGGTGTAGTAATCTCGCGCGGGCATCTAGCTGGCCATTCGGATCCGGGTGCGGCATCCTTCGAAAGGCCGGCGCAGATCCCGAAACATTTCGAAACTTTGCGGCAGCAACTACCTGAAGGAGTGCAGTTCATGACGGCTCTAGATCGGACTCCGGCGGCGGATCGGGTCCTTGGTCCGTGGCTGGACCCGACGCTCCCCGTGGCCGACCGGGTCGACGCCCTCCTTCAGGAGCTGACCCTGGAGGAGAAGGTCGCCCAACTCGGGAGCCGCTGGGTGGGCAACGACATGAAGCACGAGGAGGAGGCCGTCCCCGACCCGGACGGGACCGGCACCCACAACGTGGCCCCCATGCAGGACGTGTTCGCGGCCTCGGGCACCGTCCCCTTGGGAGAGGCGGCCCGCCACGGGCTCGGCCACTTGACCCGCGTGTTCGGCAGCGTCCCGGTGACCGTGGCCGAGGGCGCCGCCGAGGTGGTACGCCTCCAGCGCGAGGTCGTCGGCCTGTCCAGGCTCGGCATCCCCGCCCTGGTGCACGAGGAGTGCCTGACCGGTTTCACCACCTACGGCGCGACCGTCTACCCGGCGGCCATCGCCTGGGCCGCCACGTTCGACCCCGGACTCGTGGAGCGCATGGCCGCGGCCATCGGGCGCGACATGCGGGCCGTCGGCGCCCACCAGGGGCTCTCGCCGGTGCTCGACGTGGTGCGCGACTACCGGTGGGGGCGGGTCGAGGAGACGATGGGCGAGGACCCGTACCTCGTCTCGATGCTCGGCTCGGCGTACGTGCGCGGCCTGGAGAGCGCAGGGGTGATCGCCACGCTGAAGCACTTCGCCGGCTACTCCGCCTCCCGCGCGGCCCGCAACCACGGCCCGGTGCCGATGGGCCGCCGCGAGCTGATGGACATGATCCTGCCGCCGTTCGAGGCCGCGATCACGCTCGGCGGCGCGCGCTCGGTGATGAACTCCTACTCCGACGTGGACGGCGTGCCCGCCGCGGCCGACTCCTGGCTGCTGACCGAACTGCTGCGCGACGCATGGGGATTCACCGGGACGGTCGTCTCCGACTACTGGGCGGTCCCGTTCCTGGAGAGCATGCACCAGGTCGCGGCCGACACCGACGACGCGGGCGTGCAGGCGCTCACCGCCGGCATCGACGTGGAGCTGCCCGACACGCTCGGCTTCGGGCAGCACCTGGTGGAGCGGGTACGCCGCGGCGAGCTCCCCGAGTCGCTGATCGACCGGGCCGCCCGGCGGCTGCTCACCCAGAAGGTGGAGCTCGGCCTGCTCGACCCGGACTGGACGCCCGAAGGCTCGGTGGCCGGGGCGGAGAACCTGGAGCTGGACTCGGCGGACAACCGCGCCCTGGCCCGCGAGCTGGCCGAACGCTCGATCGTGCTGCTCGACGCGGGCACCGCGCTGCCCCTCGCCGAGGGCCTGCGCAAGGTCGCCGTCGTCGGCCCGTGCGCCGACGACCCGCGCACGTTCATGGGCTGCTACGCCTTCCCCAACCACGTGCTGCCCCGCTACCCCGGGCTCGGGCTCGGCGTGGAGGCCCCGAGCCTGCTCGACGGGCTGCGCGCGGAGCTGCCCGGCGCCGAGATCGTCCACGAGCGCGGCTGCGAGGTGCAGGGCGGCGACCAGTCGGGGTTCGCCTCCGCCGTGGAGGCGGCCAGGGACGCCGAGCTGTGCGTCGCGGTCGTGGGCGACCTCGCCGGGCTGTTCGGCCAGGGCACGTCGGGCGAGGGCTGCGACGCCGAGGACCTGCGGCTGCCCGGCGTCCAGGCCGACCTGCTGGCCGAGCTGTTCGACACGGGCACGCCGGTCGTCGTGGTGGTCGTCTCGGGCCGCCCGTACGCACTGGGCGAGGTGCACGCCGGGGCCGCCGGGCTCGTCCAGGCGTTCATGCCGGGAGAAGAGGGTGCGGGGGCGATCGCCGGTATACTGAGCGGTCGTGTCCAGCCTGGAGGCAAGCTTCCCGTGCAGATACCCCGCCACCCTGGCGGGCAGCCGGGCACCTACCTGCAGCCGCCGCTGGGGGCCGACAGCAAGGGCATCAGCAATCTCGACCCGACCCCGCTGTTCCCGTTCGGCCACGGCCGCTCCTACACCTCCTTCGAGGTGGGCGACCTGCGCGTCAGCGCCGCCGAGGTGCCGACCGACGGCGAGTTCACCGTCTCGGTCCGCGTCGCCAACACCGGCGGCCGGGCGGGCGACGAGGTCGTCCAGCTCTACCTCCACGACGTGCTCGCCCAGGTCACCAGGCCGGTGAAGCAGCTCACCGGCTTCGCCAGGGTCCGTCTGGAGCCCGGCGAGAGCAGGGAGGTCTCCTTCCTGGTGCACACCGACATGACCGCCTTCACCGGGCGCGACCTGCGGCGCGTCGTGGAGCCCGGCGACATCGAGGTGCTCGTCGGCACGTCGGCCACCGACCTGCCCTGCCGGGGCGTGGTCCGGCTGACCGGCCCGGTCCGTACGGCGGGCACCGGCCGGCGCCTGGTCACACCCG
>JABFVJ010000208.1 GCA_013362835.1 Nonomuraea sp.
GGTCAGGCCGGGGTTGCTGCTGGCCGCCGTGGCGGTGGCCGCGTACCAGCTGTGCTTCTTCGCGGCGGTCGCGCGGACCGGGGTGGCCATCGGGACGGTGGTCGCGATCGGCAGCGGGCCCGTGTTCACCGGGCTGCTGTCGTGGCTGCTGCACGGGCGCCGGCCGAGCGGGCGCTGGACGCTCGCCACCACGGCGGCGATCTGCGGGTGCGCGGCGCTGATCGTGGGAGGCGGCGCCTCGGCGGGCGGGCAGGCGGTGTCCGGGGTGCTGTTCGCGCTGCTCGGCGGCCTGCTCTACGCCTTCTACGCGGTCTCGGCTGCCAGGGCCATCGAGGGCGGCGCGGAGTCCGATGCGGTGATGGGGGTGCTGTTCGGGGGCGCCGCCGTGCTCATGCTGCCGGTCCTGCTGATCAACGGCGTCGGGTGGCTGGGGGAGCCGCGCGGGTTGCTCGCCGTCGCCTATCTCGGGCTCGGCACGACGGCCCTGTCCTACTTCCTGTACGGCCGCGGCCTGCGGACCACCCCCGTGGCCACGGCCGCGACGCTGGCGCTGACCGAGCCGGCCGTCGCCGCGCTGCTCGGCCTGCTGGTGCTGGGGGAGCGGCTGGCCCCGGTCTCCGTCGCCGGGCTCGTGATGCTGGTGCTCAGCCTGGTGGCGGTGGCCGTACCGGACCGGGGGCGGCGAACGGCACTAGCATCACAGCCGTGATGTTGCCGCTCAGACCCGTCTCCACCGTCGGCGCGCTCGCCGACGCCCTGCGCGGCAGGGTGCTCTCCGGCGAGATCGAGCCGGGCACCCCGCTGCCCGAGCAGGAGATCGCCGCCTCCTACGGCGTGGCCAGGCCGACCGTACGGGAGGCGCTGGCGACCCTGGTGCACGAGGGGCTGCTCAGGCGCGAGCGCAACCGCAGCGCCTATGTCCCGGAGGTGACGATCTCGGACCTCCAGGACCTCATGTACGTCCGCAGGCCCCTGGAGGACCTGATGGCCCAGGCCGTGGCCGGGCAACGGGTCCCCGAGGCGGAGGCCGCGCTGCGCAGGTGGGCCGCGCTGCCCGCGGACGCGCCCTGGTCGGAGACCGTCGCCGAGCACATGGCGTTGCACGAGGCGCTGATCGAGGCGGCCGGCAGCCGGCGGCTCGTCCGGCTCTACGCCGCGCTCGCCGCCGAGACCCGGCTCGGCATGGTCCGGCTCCGCGAGGTCTACCGGGACAGGGACGTCCTGGTCCGCGAGCATCGCGAGCTGCTGGACGCCATCGCCGGCGGCCCGGTGGAAGCCGCGCGGGAGGCGGTCGCGGCACACCTCAGTCACAACTGGGGCAGCAGCTCACCGTCGTCATCAGGGACGCATCTGCACCAATGAGCGCGAACCCTTGCGGGACAGCCCTGGAACTCGCAAGAATCGCGGCCATGCACGGCAACCCGGTGCCGGACTCTTACGTGTATGTCACGGAAGAGGGCGTCACCCGTCACTACGCGGACGGCAGCGTCGAGGCCCTTGCGTGGGAGGACGTGGTGGAGGTCCGTGTCGTCACCGAATCCGGCGCGGACGTCCTCTATATCCTGCTCGATCGTGATGGGGAAGGGTGTGTCGTCCCGCGCTCGGCGACCGATGCCACCTTTCTCGCCCGTTTACGCTATTTGCCCGATTTCGATCTCGATCGCCTCAATCTGGCCGCGGACTCGGTGCACGACGGCGTCGTGGTCGTCTGGCGCAGCCCTGACCCTCCGTCCGCATTGCCGGATCTGGAGTACGACTAGCCGGTTCCTGGAGTACGACTAACCGGTTCATCGAGGCGTCATCTGCCGAAATGTCGTCGTAAACCTCACATTTTCCCGCCGGGACGCTGCACTTCTGGATCGGTCCGTCAACCCCTGAGCACCCCTGTTTCGCGTCCGGTTGTGGACATTTAGCGTTATTCCCCCGCTTGGAATGGATCTTTACTCTTTAGTGGGGGCCGCCGCCCTTGATAACGCGTGGGTCTTGTCAACCCATGTGGCACAAGGAACGTCAAGTTATCGCGGTGATGGCTGTTATCACAGGGTGGTGCTATGAGGGTGGGGACTGGGGAGTCCACTGTTGTGCTCCTCGAGGCCGCGCCACGCCTTGAGTCCAGCATCTGGACTCGGGCGTATCTGCGGCTCCTGTTATGTGGAGACTCGTTGTGCGCGCTGTTCGCGTGCGTGTGCGTGCTGGGCGTGCGCCTCGCGTCCGGCGTGTACGTCCCGATCGCCGAATACGTACTCGGATTCGGCCTGCTCGTCGCCTGGCCCGTCGCGCTCGCGATGGGAGGCGCGTACCGCCAGCGCGCCAACGGCGAGGGCACTGAGGAGTTCAAGGCGGTCTTCAACGGCGGCGTCGGCCTGATGGCCGCCACGGCGATCCTGGCCTACGCCACGCAGACCGCCATCGCGCGCAGCTTCGTCATGGCGATGTTGCCGCTGGCGCTGCTCGCCACGCTGTATTTCCGCTTCAGGATGCGTAAACGACTTCATCGCCGGCGCGCGGTGGGGGAGTACATGCGCCAGGTGATCGCGGTCGGGCACCGGGAGTCGATCCTCGACCTGGTCGTGCAGTTCAGGCGGCAGCCGCACCACGGCATGCAGGTGGTGGGCGCGTGCCTGCCCGACGACACTCTCGACGTCGACCTCGACGGCATCCCGGTGATGGGGTCCTTCGGCGATGTCGCGAAGGTCGTCGCGCACTCGCGGGCCGACGCCGTGGCCGTCCTCGCCTGTCCCGAGCTCGACGGGGCGGCGCTGCGCCGGCTGGCCTGGAGCCTGGAGACGGCGCGTACGGACCTGTTCGTCGCGCCCGCGCTCATGGACGTGGCAGGGCCGCGCATCAGCATCAGGCCCGTGGCCGGGATGCCGCTGCTGCACGTGGAGCATCCCGAGTTCGACGGCACGCGGCAGCTCGCGAAGGCGGTGTTCGACCGATTGGTGGCGGGCGCGGCCCTGCTGGCGCTCGCGCTGCCGCTGCTGGCGCTCGCGCTGGTGATCCGCCTGACCAGCAAGGGCCCCGCGCTGTTCCACCAGACGAGAGTGGGCAGAGGCGGCAGAGAGTTCCAGGTCGTGAAATTTCGCACAATGGTGGTCGATGCCGAGCGCCTCAAAACCCAGCTTCTCGAAGCGAACGAGTTCGACGGAGTGCTCTTCAAGATAAGGAACGATCCAAGGATCACCAGGGTCGGCGCCTTCCTGCGCCGCTACTCCCTCGACGAGCTGCCACAGCTGCTCAACGTCATCCGTGGTGAAATGTCCCTCGTCGGCCCCCGGCCGCCGCTGCCGGACGAGGTGGCGAGGTACGGCACCGACGTGCGCCGCCGTCTCGTCGTCAAGCCGGGCATGACCGGCCTCTGGCAGGTCAGCGGCCGTTCCGACCTGACCTGGGAGGAGTCCGTACGGCTCGACCTGCGGTACGTGGAGAACTGGTCGCTCATCCTCGACCTGCAGATCCTGTGGAAGACCTGGTCCGTCGTCACCCGTGGAGAAGGGGCTTACTAGCAGTGAAGGCACTCGTGCTCGCCGGGGGGTCGGGCACACGGCTCCGGCCCATCACGCACACCTCGGCCAAGCAGCTGGTCCCCGTCGCGAACAAGCCGGTCCTGTTCTACGGCCTGGAGGCGATCGCGGCGGCCGGGATCCGCGAGCTCGGCCTGGTGGTCGGGGACACGCAGGCCGAGATCGAGGCGGCCGTGGGGGACGGCTCGGCGTTCGGGCTGCAGGTGACCTACCTGCGGCAGGAGGCGCCGCTCGGGCTGGCGCACGGCGTGCTGATCGCCCGCGAGTTCCTGGGCGACGAGGACTTCGTCATGTACCTGGGCGACAACTTCGTCGTGGGCGGGATCAGCCACCTGGTGGACAGGTTCGCCAGGGAGCGGCCCGCCGCGCAGATCATGCTCACCAGGGTCGGCGACCCCAGCCAGTTCGGGGTCGCCGAGCTCGACGAGAAGGGCCGCGTGGTCGGGCTGGAGGAGAAGCCGGCCCGGCCGAAGAGCGATCTCGCGCTGGTCGGCGTCTACCTGTTCAGCCCGGCCGTCCACGCGGCGGTCGCCGAGCTCAAGCCGTCGTGGCGGGGCGAGCTGGAGATCACCGACGCGATCCAGTGGCTGATCGAGGCGGGCCTGCGGGTCGAGTCCTCGGTGATCTCCGGCTACTGGAAGGACACCGGCAACGTCACCGACATGCTGGAGGTCAACCGGCTGGTCCTGGAGTCCGTCGAGCCCGTCGTACGCGGGCGGGTGGACGAGGCCAGCGAGCTGATCGGCCGGGTGGTGGTCGAGCCCGGCGCGGTGGTCGAGCGGTCCCGGGTGGTCGGCCCGGTCGTCATCGGCCGCGGGGCACGCGTCCAGGACAGCTACATCGGCCCCTTCACCTCCGTCGGCGCGTCCTGCGTCGTCACCGGCAGCGAGATCGAGTACTCGATCCTGCTGCCCCGCGCGTCCATCGACGGCGTGGGCCGGATCGAAGCCTCGCTGATCGGCCACGACGTCGAGGTCACCCGAGCTCCCAACACGCCCAGAGCCCACCGTCTGGTGCTGGGCGATCACAGCAAGGTACAGATCACTACATGACGAGAATTCTGGTGACGGGCGGGGCGGGGTTCATCGGCTCCCACTTCGTCCGGGGACTGCACGACGCGTACGTGACCGTCCTCGACAAGCTCACCTACGCCGGCAACCGGGCCAACCTCGAAGGGGTGCGGCACGAGTTCGTCCACGGCGACATCTGCGACGCCGAGCTGCTGCGCCAGGTCGTGCCCGGTCACGACCTGGTGGTGAACTTCGCCGCCGAGTCCCACGTCGACCGGTCGATCGAGGGCGCCGCCGAGTTCGTGCGCACCAACGTGCTCGGTACCCAGACGCTGCTGCAGGCGTGCCTGGAGGCGGGCACGCCGAAGGTCGTCCAGGTGTCGACGGACGAGGTCTACGGGTCGATCGACATCGGCTCGTGGGACGAGTCCGCGCCGGTGCGCCCGCGGTCGCCGTACGCGGCGAGCAAGGCGGGCGGCGACATGATCGCCCGCGCGTACGCCGTCACCTACGGCCTGAACGTCTCGATCACCAGGTGCGGCAACAACTACGGCCCCCGCCAGTACCCGGAGAAGCTCGTCCCGCTCTTCGTCACGAACCTGCTGCGCGGCCGGCAGGTCCCGCTGTACGGCGACGGCGGCAACGTACGGGACTGGATCCACGCCGAGGACCACTGCGCCGGCATCCGCCTGGTCGCCGAGAAGGGCGAGCCTGGCGAGGTCTACCACATCGCGGGCACGGCCGAGCTGACCAACAAGGAGCTGACCGCCCGCCTGCTCGAAGCCTGCGGCCGCGACTGGGATTCAGTGCGTTATGTCGAGGACCGCAAGGGCCACGACCGCAGGTACTCCTTGGACGACTCCAAGCTGCGCGCCCTCGGCTACCGCCCCGAGATCCCGTTCGACCAGGGGCTGAAGGACACGGTCCGCTGGTACGCCGAGCACCGCGACTGGTGGGCCGCGTGACCCGCCCGGAGGCGTCATGAGGTGGCTCGTCACCGGGGGCGGCGGCATGCTGGCGGCCGACGTGCTCGACCGGGCGGCGCTGACCGGTGAGCCGGTGCTCGCGCTCGGCCGGTCGGAGCTCGACCTGTGCGACCGGCGGGCCGTACGCGACTTCGTGTCGGCGTACCGGCCCAGGGTCGTGATCAACTGTGCGGCCTGGACGGCGGTCGACGACGCCGAGACGCACGAGGACGAGGCCCTGGCGATCAACGGGCACGCCGTCGCCTGGCTGGCCGAGACGTGCGCGCTCACCGGCGCCCGGCTGCTGCACGTGTCCACCGACTACGTCTTCGACGGGACCGCCCGCGTGCCGTACCCGGAGGACGCGCCGGCCGCGCCGGTGAACGCGTACGGCAGGACCAAGCTCGCCGGTGAGCTCGCCGCGCTGGAGCACGGGCAGCACGTGGTGCGCAGCGCCTGGCTCTACGGCGCCGCGGGCCCGAACTTCGTCAGGACCATGATCAGGCTGGCGGCCGAGCGCGAGACCGTCGACGTGGTCGACGACCAGCGCGGCCAGCCGACGTGGACCGCCGACCTGGCCGACTACCTGGTCCGGCTGGCCCAGTCCGACCTGCCGCCCGGTGTCTACCACGGCACCAGCTCCGGCGAGACGACCTGGTACGGCCTCACGAGGGAGATCTTCACCCTCCTCGGCCTCGATCCGGCACGGGTGCGTCCCGTGAGCTCGGACTCCTTCCCGCGCCCGGCCAGGCGTCCGGCCAACAGCGTGCTCGCGCACACCCTTGGAGAGCCG
>JABFVJ010000129.1 GCA_013362835.1 Nonomuraea sp.
ATCGAGCTCCAGGACCAGCGGGCCGGTGCGCCGCTGGCGAAGCTTGTCGACGGTTTCGAAGATCGCCCTGCCTGCGTCCATAGAACCCACCCTAAGCGACACATTTCGAATCGGGCTTAGGTGTATGGACCCCGATGTACGCCTCGGCATCGTGAGCGGCTGCGTACACGTCGACGCGCGGGTGGTGACGTTCGGCGCCGGCGTTGGGTAGGTGATGGGCTTGCCGGTGCGGTGTCAGACCCGGGGATCGCCCGTCGCCCGCGCCGCGGAGGTGGCCCTGGACATGTCGATCCGGTCCGTCGTCACCTGGGCGCCACCCGCGTTGTACGTGACGTCCTGACCCGTGTCCTGCATCCGCCGCAGGCTCTGCGCCACCGTGAAGTCCGGGTACGCCTGCCGCATCAGCGCGAACGCCCCCGCCACGTGCGGCGCGGCCATCGAGGTGCCGCTGAAGACCGCGTACGTGTTGTTCGGCACCGAGGAGTTGATGTCCACCCCCGGCGCGAACAGGTCGAGCACCGCCCCCCGGTTGGAGAAGGCCGCGATGGCGTCCCGGTCGTCGGTGGCGCCCACCGCGATGGCGCTGGAGATGCAGGCCGGGGCGGAGACGCCGTTCAGGAAGCCGTTGTTGCCGGCCGCCACCACGGGCGCGACGCCGAGGGACACCAGCGTGTCGAAGTCCGGCTTGACGGCCGCCGCGCTCGGGTCGGTGTCGCAGTTCTCCTGGAACGGCCCGCCGCCGCCCAGGCTCATGTTCACCGCCGCGACGTGCAGGTTCCTGGCCACCCGCGCCACGTACTCCAGCGCCAGCTTCTGGTCGGAGGTGTAGCTGAGGAAGCAGGGCGCGGAGGCGCCGGAGATCGCGCACGTGATCGCGCTGTCGATGCGGCTGAACACCTGGATCGGCAGGATGTTCGCGGCGGGGGCGACGCCGTCGGAGGGCGCGCCGGTGGTCATCCGGCCGGCCGCGATGCCGGCCACGTGGGAGCCGTGCGAGCAGGCGTTGGCGCCGTTCACCATGCATTGCGGGGTCTCGGCGTTGGCCGCGCCGACCCCGGTCTGGCTCGGCTGGTTGTTCGGGCAGAGCGAGACCGACCCGTCGCCCGCGTCGGAGGAGGAGAAGCACGCCTCGTCCACGATCCGGCCGGTGAAGAACGGGTGGTCGCGGTCGATGCCCGTGTCGAGCACGGCGACCGTCGTGCCCTTGCCCGTCCAGCCGGCCTCGTTGGCCCGGTCGGAGCGGATCACCCTCGTACTGGTGTCCAGGGTGGCCGGGCGCAGCTCGTCCTTGTAGACCGCCTGGACGCGGCCGTCCTTCTTGAGCTGGGCCAGGGTCTTGCTGTCGAGCTCGGCGACGAAGAAGTTCGGGGACTGCGCGGTCTCCAGGACCCGGCTGCCCTCGGAGGCCTGTTCGAGGTCCTTGGCGACGGCCTGAACGCTCTGACCCGGTTTGAGCTGAATGATCGAGCGGACCTTGGTCTTGGCCTTGATCTCCTTGACCAGGGCCGGGCTGATGACCGGGTCACCGGTGTCGAGTGCGTCGGCGCGCAGCGCCGGGGCCGCGCAGAGCACGGCGGATGTCGCGGCCAGCGCTGTGGCGCCGGCCAGCAGAGACCGTAGCCTCACAGAGTCCTCCGAAGATCAGACCGTCCAGGTGTGAGGTGTGCATCCCCAGCTGGGACAACTGTGATGTCAGTGACGTATGTGAACACGGAGAAACGAGGGAGACGTTTTGCCGTCTCGCGGGAAAGGGGAAAGGCCGGTCGGAGGCGACCGGCCCTTCTCTTGTGACCGCCGTCAGAGGGTCTTGAGGACGTTCTTCGTCGCCTTCTTCAGCGCCGACTTCGAGGCCGTGCTGCTCAGCCGCACCTTCTCGGCGGCGGTCAGCACCGTGGTGCCGTTCGTGCCGTGCGCCCAGTTCAGCCAGGCCGAGAGCAGCGAGCTGTCCAGCTTGCCCCTGGTCGTCTTGGTGCCCTTCAGCACCCGGTACGCCTTGCCCAGCGACGACGCCTTCGTCAGCTCGGGGAACACCTTGCTGGCCTTGCCGATCAGCTTCAGATAGCAGTTGAGCGTGGCGTCCGCGATCGTGCCGCTGCTGCGGTGGATCTCCACGGCCCACTTCTTGGCCGTCAGCTTGGCGGCCGCCGTGCCGCGCGTGCAGACGGGGGCGGCCGACGGGCTCGGCGTCGGCGTGACGGTCACCGTCACCGTGACCGTGGGCAGCGGGACCGGCGTGACCGACGGCGCCGGGTCCGGCTCGGGCTCCTCGGAGTCGGTCGGGTCGGGCTCGGGGGCGGGACCGCTGCTGTCGGTCGGGTCGGGCGTCGGGTCGTCCGTCGGCGCCTGCGTGATCGGCGGCTGCGTGCCGGTCCCGGCCAGGGCCGCGCCGACGTCCAGGCGCGGGGTGGTGACCTGCGTCCCGTTCGCCACGTACTGGTACGGCCTGCCCGTCGTCTTCAACGTGTTGATCAGGTCGGCGATCGGCGTCTGCGGCGAGGCCGCCTTCATCAGCGCCAGCGCGCCGGCCACGTGCGGCGTGGCCATCGAGGTGCCGCTGTGCACGGCCATCTGGTTGTCCGGCACCGAGGACTCGATGTCCACGCCCGGCGCGAAGAAGTCGACCAGCGCGCCCCGGTTGGAGAAGTCGGCGATGGCGTCGGCGCCGTCGTTCGCGCCCACCGCGACCGCCGAGGAGACGCAGGCGGGGTAGGAGGCGCCCTCGAAGAACTCGTTCCCGGCCGCGACCACGGTCGCGATGCCCTTGGCCAGCAGGGCGTCGATCTTCGGCTTGAAGACCGCGCCCTCCTCGGTCGCGTCGCAGTCGGTCTCGGACAGCGCGCCGCCGAGGCTCAGGTTCACCGCCGCGACGGGCTGGGTCAGCGTGGCCACGTAGTCCATGGCGAGGCGCAGCGACGACTCGAACGCCAGCAGGCAGGACGACTCGCCCATGCAGGTGTCCTCGTCGTTGACCCGGCTGAACACCTGCACCGCGATGATCCCGGCCCCCGGCGCGACGCCGCCGCTGCCCGCCGCTATGCCGGCGACGTGCGTGCCGTGTTCGCACAGGTTCAGGCCGTCGGGCGACAGGCACTTGGGGGTGGTCGCGTCGGCCGCGCCCTCGCCGGTCTGCTCGGGCTGCCCGTTGGGGCACAGCGACTCGACGCCGCTCTCCACGGCCGAGAAACACGCCTCGCCCACGATCCGCCCCGCGAAGTACGGGTGATCGCGGTCGATCCCGGTGTCCAGGATCGCCACGTTCTGGCCCGTGCCGGTGAAGCTCTTCTCGTGGGCCTTGTCCGCGCCGATCTGCGTGAGGTTGGAGCCCACCTCCGACGGCGCGTACGTCCTGTCCCGGTGGATGGAGGTGACGCGCGGGTCCTCGGCCAGCTTGGCCAGCTCCTCGGCGGTGCCCTCGACCACCATGAAGGACTGGCTCGGCGGCTGGAGCACGACGTCCACGCTCTCGGCCGCCGCCTGGCTCGCCACCGGCTCGTGCTGGGCGGGGTCGGTCAGCTCGACGATGGCACGGGTGGTGTCGCCGTCGAGCGCCAGGCCCTCCTCCAGCTTGCTCTGGGAGGGCGACGGCGTCGGCGTCGGATCGTCGGCGAACGCCGGAGTCGAGGCCGACAACAGGGCCAGCACGATCGAGCACACGATCAGGGGGCGAAGTCGCACGCGTCCTCCGAGGGGGATGATCTCGGAGTTTAGGGCGATTTATCCCGCCAGCACAGGCCCTGGGCCGCTTTCTCACCTAACTTTCAGCGCACACCCCTCAAACGTTCAGGGGATCGACCGGTGCTTCCATGGCCAGCCACACCGCGCCGAGCGGCGGCACCCGCAGCGTCGTGGAGAACGGCAGCCCGTGCCACGGCTCGGCCTCGGCCTCGACCGCGCCCATGTTGCCGACGCCGCTGCCCCAGTACTCGTACGCGTCGGTGTTGACGACCTCCGCCCACCGGCCGCCGTACGGGAGGCCGAGCCGGTAGTTCTCGTGCGGTCCGCCGCTGAGGTTGACCACGCAGGCCAGCGCCGACCCGTCCACGGCGTACCGGACGAACGAGAACGTGTTCCCCGAGGCGTCGTCGGCGTCGATCCACCGGAACCCGTCAGGCGTCCCGTCCTGCTCCCACAACGCCGGAATGCCCTTGTAGAGCCCGTTGAGGTCGCGTACGAGCCGCTGCACGCCCTTGTGCCCGTCGAACTCCAGCACCCACCAGTCGAGCCCGCGCTCCTCCGACCACTCCGACCCCTGGCCGAACTCGCCGCCCATGAACAGCAGCTGCTTGCCCGGATGCGCCCACATGAACGCCAGCAACGCCCGCAGCTGCGCGAACCGCTGCCACTCGTCGCCCGGCATCTTGCCCAGCAGCGAGCCCTTGCCGTGCACGACCTCGTCGTGGGAGAGCGGCAGCACGTAGTTCTCGGAGTAGGCGTAGATGAGCGAGAACGTCATCTGATGGTGGTGGTACTGCCGGAAGATCGGCTCACGCCGCAGGTATTCGAGCGTGTCGTGCATCCAGCCCATGTTCCACTTGAACCCGAACCCGAGCCCGCCCAGGTGCACCGGCCGTGACACCCCGGGCCAGGCCGTCGACTCCTCCGCGATGGTCGTGATGCCCGGAGCCTCCCGGTAGCAGACGGAGTTCATCTCCTTGAGGAACTCGACCGCGTCGAGGTTCTCCCTGCCGCCGTAGACGTTGGGGGTCCACTCGCCCTCGCGGCGCGAGTAGTCGAGGTAGAGCATCGAGGCGACCGCGTCGACCCGCAGCCCGTCGACGTGGAACTCCTTCAGCCAGTAGACCGCGTTGGCCACCAGGAAGTTCCTGACCTCCCTGCGGCCGAAGTCGAAGACGTACGTGCCCCAGTCGGGGTGCTCGCCCCGCGCCGGGTCGGCGTGCTCGTACAGGGGGGTGCCGTCGAAGCGGGCGAGCGCCCAGTCGTCCATGGGGAAGTGGGCGGGCACCCAGTCGAGCAGCACGCCGATGCCGCGCTGGTGCAGGCGGTCCACGAAGTGCCGGAACTCGTCGGGGGTGCCGAACCTGGCCGTCGGCGCGTAGTAGGACGTCACCTGGTAGCCCCACGAGCCGCCGAACGGGTGCTCGGCGACCGGCAGCAGCTCGACGTGCGTGAACCCCATGTCGGCCACGTAGTCGGAGAGCTGGTCGGCCAGCTCCAGGTAGGACAGCCCCGGCCGCCACGACCCGAGGTGCACCTCGTAGACGCTCATCGGGCCGCGCTGCGCCTGCCGGTCGCGGCGGTCCTCCATCCACGCGTCGTCCTCCCAGGCGTAGGACGACTGGTCGATCACCGAGGCGGTCATCGGCGGCACCTCGGTGCGCCTCGCCATCGGGTCGGCCTTGTCGCGCCACACCCCGTCGGCGCCGAGGATCTGGAACTTGTACCGCTCCCCGGCGGCCAGCCCGGGGACGAACAGCTCCCACACGCCCGACCGGCCGAGCGAGCGCATCGGGTAGGCGGTGCCGTCCCAGTGGTTGAAGTCGCCGACGACCCTGATGCCGCGCGCGTTGGGCGCCCAGACGGCGAACGCGGTGCCGCGCACGTCCTGGTGCTCGATCACGCGCGCCCCGAGCACCTCCCACAGCCGCTCGTGCCGCCCCTCGCCGATCAGGTGCAGGTCCACCTCGCCGAGCGTGGGCCAGTGCCGGTAGGGGTCCTTGACGTCGTACGGGTCGCCGCCGGCGTACCGGACGCGCAAGGTGTAGTCGGGCACCTTGTCGAGCCCCTGGACCGTGGTCTCGAACACCCCGTGGGCCTGGTGTCTCATGTCATGGACCGTGCCGTCGTCGAGCACCACCTGCACCCGCTCGGCGAGCGGTCGCAGCGCGCGGAAGACCACACCGCCGCCCAAAGGGTGCGCCCCGAGTACGGAGTGCGGATCGTGGTGTGCCCCGCCCGCCAGGCGGTCGAGCTCTGTCCTCATCGGCATGCTCCCAACCCTGCCCTATGATGACCGTCCATCCCAGGCACTGCCCGCTTTCACGGTGACAATCACCGAAAGTGCAAAATCCCGGGATGATCCCAGAAGGATGCCGGATCGGCATGGAAGATCCTTGGTCGTGTCGTGGCCCGACAGGGCCTCTCACGCCTCCTGGAGGAGATCGTCCAGGTCCGCGGCGGCCCCGTACGAACGACCGGCCGCCGCCGCCTCCTCACCCAGAGCCGCAGTCACCGCCGCCGCGATCCGGTCGACGTCGCCCCGCTCGCCCGCCGGGAGCGGCGCGCCCACGGACTCCCTGAGCGCCGCGGCCTTGCCCAGCAGCCGC
>JABFVJ010000323.1 GCA_013362835.1 Nonomuraea sp.
GGCCGCCGCCGCTCCGGCTCCGGGCGCCGCCCAGGCCCCGGCCCCGGCCGCCGCGGCTCCCGAGCCGGTCGAGGTCGACACGACGCTGCGCGGCCGTACGGAGAAGATGACGCGGCTGCGGCAGACCATCGCCAAGCGCATGGTCGAGTCGCTGCAGACCGCGGCGCAGCTCACCTCGGTCGTCGAGGTCGACGTCACGAAGATCGCGCGGCTGCGGGCGAAGGCGAAGGACGACTTCTACCGCCGCGAGGGCGTGAAGCTGACCTTCACCCCGTTCTTCGCGATGGCCACGGTCGAGGCGCTCAAGCAGCACCCGAAGCTCAACGCCACGATCAACAACGAGACCAACGAGGTCACGTACTTCGACGTGGAGAACCTCGGCATCGCGGTCGACACCGAGCGCGGCCTGCTCGCGGCGGTCGTCAAGAACGCCGGCGACCTCAACCTCGCCGGCATCGCCCGCAAGGTCACCGATCTGGCCGAGCGCACCCGCAACAACCAGGTGACGCCCGACGAGATCACCGGCGGCACGTTCACGCTGACCAACACGGGCAGCCGTGGCGCGCTGTTCGACACCCCGATCCTCAACCAGCCGCAGGTGGGCATGCTCGGCACCGGCGCGGTCGTCAAGCGGCCCGTCGTGCTCGACACGCCCGAGGGCGAGGTCATCGCGGTGCGGTCGATGGTCTACCTGGCGCTGACCTACGACCACCGCCTGGTCGACGGCGCCGACGCCGCGCGTTTCCTGACGACGATCAAGCGCCGCCTGGAGGAGGGCCGCTTCGAGGCCCAGCTCGGGCTCGCGTAGTCATCCCGTCCGAAGGCCGGGTGGTTCCTCCGGAACCACCCGGCCTTTCGCGTACTGTGGGGCCATGGCGATCATCGTGACCGGGGCGTCAGGGTTGCTCGGTACGGCGCTGACAGGGGCGCTGCGGGACGAGGGGCGCGAAGTGGTCGCCCTGGTACGCCGGGAGCCCGCGGGCCCGGGACAGTCCTTCTGGGACCCGGCGGCGGGCGTGATCGACCGGGCCGCGCTCGACGGGGCCGAGGCCGTGGTCCATCTGGCGGGCGCGCCGATCGCCGACCGTCGCTGGAGCCCGGCCCGCAAGCGCGAGCTGGTCCGCAGCCGGATCGACGGCACGCGGCTCCTCGCCGACGCGCTGCGCGGGCTCGGCTCGCCGCCCGAGGTGCTGCTGTCGGCGTCCGGGGTCGACTTCTACGGCGACACGGGCAGCCGGGTGGTCGACGAGGAACAGGGCAGGGGCACGGGGTTCCTGCCCGAGCTGTGCGAGCGCTGGGAGCGGGAGGCCGAGCGGGCGTCGGAGGCGGGGATCAGGGTCGTACGGCTGCGTACGGGGCTGGTGCTGAGCCGGCACGGCGGGGCGCTCGGCCGGATGGCGCCGATCTTCCGGCTCGGCATGGGGGCGCCGCTCGGCACGGGACGGCAGTACTGGTCGTGGATCTCGCTGGACGACTGGGTGGCCGCCACGCTACATATCCTGAAAAATCGGGAAATGGTCGGCCCGGTTAATCTCGTATCGCCCTCTCCGGTGACCAACGCGGAATTCACCCGGACTCTCGGTAAATGCCTGGGTAAAGGCACGATGCCCATCCCCGCACCGGCGTTCGCCCTGGCCATCGGCATCGGCGAGTTCGCCCGCGCCGGGCTGCTGCCGAGCCATCGCCTGACTCCCGCGAAACTGCTTGACAGCGGCTACGGCTTCACGCATACGCGTCTCGACGAGGCGCTGCGCGCCGTAATCTAGAGTGCCGTTCGTCCTTCAGCACGCAGGAGATCCGACATGAGCAGGTCAGGACAGTCGCACATTCTGGCGATCGGGGGCGGGTCGTTCCGTCCGAGCGGCCGCTACGGCTTCATCGAGGCGAGCGGCCTGCTCCGCTACGGCCTCGACCTGACCGGGCAGGACCGCCCGAAGCTCGGCCTGGTCGCCACCGCGACCGGCGACTCCGCCGACTGGCTGCTGAAGATGTACGGCGCCTTCTCCGGCTGGGACGTCGAGCTCAGCCACCTGACCGTGTTCCCCATGCCCAACGTCGAGGACCCGAGGGCGTGGATCCTGGAGCAGGACATGATCTACGTCAGCGGCGGCAGCGCGGCCAACCTGATGGCGCTGTGGCGGCTGCACGGGCTCGACGAGGCCTTCGAGGAGGCCTGGCGGGCCGGCGTGGTGCTGTCGGGGCAGAGCGCGGGCGCCCTGTGCTGGCACGTGGGAGGCAACACCGACTCCTTCGGCCCCACGCTGCGGGTGTGGTCCGACGGGCTCGGCCTGCTGCCCTACTCGTGCGGGGTGCACTACAACGCCGAGCCGCAGCGCCGCTCGCTGCTGCAGGAGTCGGTGGCCTCGGGCGAGCTGCCCGGCGGCTACGCCGCCGACGAGGGTGTCGGCCTCCACTACGTGGGCACCGAGTTCATCCAGGCCGTCACCGTCGACCCCGGCTCCTACGCCTACAAGCTGGAGCACGACGGCGCGGGCGGGGTCAAGGAGCTCAGGATCGACCCCAGGCTGCTGACCTCCTGAATTACCCAGGTTGGGGGAGGGAACGGCACAATAGGCTCATGCGCCCCATCCACGGGGACGATCCCCACGCACTAGCCATCGTCCGCCTTGGTGTCGATGTCCCCTACGAGCAAGCCTGGTCGTTGCAGCGCTGGATGCACGGCAAGCGGGTCGCCGGCGAGCTGGACGACGCGGTCCTGATCCTGGAGCACGCGCCCGTCTACACCGCGGGCAGGCGCACCTTGCCCGGAGACCGCCCGTCCGACGGCACCCCCGTCGTCGACGTCGACCGGGGCGGCCGGGTCACCTGGCACGGTCCCGGCCAGCTCGTCGCCTACCCGGTCGTCGCCGTCACCGACGTCACCCGCTACGTCTGCGCGCTGGAAGAGACCATGATCCAGGTGTGCGCCGACTTCGGCGTGACCGGGCGGCGGGTGCCCGGCCGTCCTGGCGTGTGGGCGGCGGGCGACGCCAGCCTGGGACTGCCCGACCGGCAGCTCGGCGCGGTCGGCATCCGCGTGGCCCGCAGCGTGACGATGCACGGGTTCGCGCTCAACTGCGCCAACGATCCCCGGTGGTTCAACCGGATCACGCCGTGCGGGCTGCCCGACGCGGGCGTGTCGTCGCTGTCGGCGGAGACGGGGCGCAGGATCGTGGTCGAGGAGGTCATCCCGATCGCGGAGAAACGGCTGGCAGAGGCGCTGGGCATGGAGCCGTACGATCTGCATGAAGAGGATCTTCTCCGCAGGTAACCGAATCGGCATCCAATAGCGGTCAAATCCGGATTTGCGCGGCTTACCATCTGCCGTGTGAAGCGACTTGCCGCTCTCGTTCTCGCGGTCCTGGTCCACCTGCTGACGCTGGCCTTCATCGCGCTGGGCGCGTGGACCGTGCTCGCGCACCTCGACTCCCTCCTCTCGTGGCTGCTGGGCGGCGTGAGCCTCGCCGTGGGCTGGGCGCTGCGGCCGCGGCTCGCCCGCCTGCCCGCCGACGCCGAGGTCCTCGACCGTTCCGCCGCCAAGGAGCTGTACGCCCTCGCCGACCGCGTCGCCGACGGGGCCCGCGTCAAGAGGCCGCGCAAGGTCGCCGTCAGGGACCTGGCCACGGAGACCGTCTACGACCACTACGGCCTGCCGCGCACCCCGGTGCTGGTCGTCGGGCTGCCGCTGTGGCTGGCCCTGCCGCCCAGGCAGCGGGTGGCGCTGCTGGCCACCGCGTACGCGGGCGTCACGGCGGGCGAGGAGCTGATCGTGGACGGGGCGCTGTTCACGCTCTCCGCCTGGCACGACGCGCTGCTGGGGTCGGCCGGGCCGCTGCGGGCCAGGGAGGAGGCCCAGACCTCGATCGACAAGGCGTCGCTCGGCGGGATGGACCATCCGGGGACGTCGTACCAGGTGGCCGGGTTCCTCGGCCGGGTGATCGGACGGGTGCTCGGCGGGCCGGTGCTGCTGCTGAGGTACGCCCTCACCAGGCTGGCCCGCGCCGGGCGGGCCCGCGCCGAGGAGCGGCGGCACACGATCGCCCGGCGGGTCGTCTCGGAGCCGGAGCTGACCGAGCTCCGCGACCTGTCGGCCGGCGGCTACCTGGCGCCGATCCAGGCGGCGGCGCTGCGCGGCGAGAGCGTCCCGGCGATCAGGCGCGGCGCGCTGGCCCGCTTCCAGCTCACCGACGACGGCGTGCTCACCTCGGCGCCCCACTCCGAGCTGCTGGGCACGGCCGAGTCCGCGCTGATCGACGAGGAGCTGCTGCGCCACTACACCAGGGCGATCCGCGGCTTCGGCCTCATCACCTGACCCTCGAACCGGCCGGTTCGGCGGCGGACGTAAGCTGGACGGGTGACCGTTGCTCCTGAAGGCCGAAAGCTCCTCCGCCTGGAGGTGCGTAACGCCGAGACCCCTATCGAGCGCAAGCCCCCGTGGATCAAGACCAAGCTGAGGACGGGCCCCGAATACACCGAGCTGAAATCGCTCGTGCGCCGGGAGGGCCTGCACACGGTCTGTGAAGAGGCGGGCTGTCCCAACATCTACGAGTGCTGGGAAGACCGCGAGGCGACCTTCCTCATCGGCGGCGACCAGTGCACCCGCCGCTGCGACTTCTGCCAGATCGACACGGGCAAGCCCAAGGAATACGACCGCGACGAGCCGCGCCGGGTCGCCGAGTCCGTCCAGCAGATGGGCCTGCGCTACGCGACCGTGACCGGCGTGGCCCGCGACGACCTGCCCGACGGCGGCGCCTGGCTCTACGCCGAGACCGCCAGGCAGATCCACGCCCTGCTGCCCGGCTGCGGCGTCGAGCTGCTGGTGCCCGACTTCAACGGCAACCGCGACCAGCTGGAGGAGGTCTTCTCCAGCAAGCCCGAGGTGTTCGCCCACAACGTCGAGACGGTGCCGCGCATCTTCAAGCGCATCCGCCCCGCCTTCCGCTACGAGCGTTCGCTCGGCGTGATCACGACGGCCCGTGAGGCCGGCCTGGTCACCAAGTCCAACCTGATCCTGGGCATGGGCGAGACCCGCGAGGAGATCGTCGAGGCGATGCGCGACCTCCACGCGGCCGGCACCGACCTGCTGACGATCACCCAATACCTGCGGCCCTCGCCGCGCCACCACCCGGTGGAGCGCTGGGTCAAGCCGGAGGAGTTCGTCGAGCTGCAGGCCGAGGCCGAGGCCATCGGGTTCGCCGGCGTGCTGTCGGGCCCGCTGGTGCGCTCGTCCTACCGCGCGGGCAGGCTCTACCAGCAGGCCATCGCGGCCCGCCAGAGCGCCTGAACCCGTAGCTGGAGCCCCGGGCCGATTGCCCGGGGCTTTTCGCGTCTCTAGCATGGCCCGCAGCGGCCGAGGGGGAGGCGACGGGGATGGCGATCGTGATCCGGACGAGCGAGCTGCCCGCCCGGCGCCGCCATGACGCCTGGCGGGAGGTCGTCTGCGACACGCTCGGTCCGCTCGACCTGCGCATCGACACCGACGCCCCGCTGCGCGGCGAGATCGAGCTCGGGCAGCTCGGCCCGCTGGGCGTGGGCCGGGTGCGCACGTCCACGCCCCACAGCGTGCACCGCACGGCCGGGCTGATCCACCGCGACAACCCCGAGCTGTACCGGGTCGTGCTGGCCGTCTCCGGCACCCCGCTGCTGCGCCAGGACGACCGCTCGGCCCGCCTCGCCAAGGGCGAGTTCACCGTCTACGACTTCACCCGGCCCTACGAGCTGGCCTACGACTCGGCCGTGCAGCTCGCCGTGTTCAGCGTCCCGCACGAGTTATTGGCGCTACCGCCGGGCGACCTCGCCGATCTCACCGCGGTGCCCATCTCGGGGCTGACCGGCGCGGGCGCGCTGGCCGCGCCGCTGCTGCGCCGGGTGGCCGAGGATCACGACGAGTACGCCCCCGGCAGCGCCACCCGCCTGGCCACGGTGGTGACCGACCTGATCACCGCGGCCCTCGCCGAACGGGCCGGGCAGATCCAGCGGGTGCCCGACGACGCGCACCGGCGTACGCTGCTGCTGCGCGTACGCGCCTTCATCGACCAGCATCTGGGCCGCAGCGACCTCGATCCCGGCGCGGTGGCCGCCGCGCACCACATCTCGGTGCGCTACCTGCACCGGCTGTTCGAGTCCGAGAACACGACGGTGGCCGCGTGGATCAGGCGCCGCCGCCTGGAACGCTGCCGCGACGACCTCGTCGCCGCCCGCCACCTGTCGGTCAGCGAGGTCGGGGCCCGGTGGGGTCTGCCCGACTCGGCCCACTTCAGCAGGCTGTTCAAGC
>JABFVJ010000274.1 GCA_013362835.1 Nonomuraea sp.
GCACGGCACGATCATGCTGCTGCTGTTCGCGACGCCGAGCTTCGCGGGCTTCGCCAACGAGCTGATGCCGTTGCAGATCGGCGCGCCCGACGTCGCCTTCCCGCGGCTCAACATGCTCTCGTACTGGCTGTTCCTGTTCGGCGGGCTCATCGTGCTCGGCTCGCTGCTGGTGCCCTCCGGGCCCGCCGACTTCGGCTGGTTCGCCTACGCCCCGCTCAACAGCGCCGAGCGCTCCCCGGGACTCGGAGCGGATCTGTGGATCATGGGGCTCGCGCTGTCGGGCTTCGGCACGATCCTCGGGGCGGTCAACTTCATCACCACGATCATCGGGATGCGCGCCCCGGGCATGACGATGTTCCGGATGCCGATCTTCGTGTGGAACACCCTGTTCACGTCGATCCTGATCCTGATGGCGTTCCCGGTGCTGGCGGCGGCGCTGCTGGTGCTGGAGGCGGACCGGCGGTTCGGCGCGCAGGTCTTCGACGCGGCCAACGGCGGCGCGATCCTGTGGCAGCACCTGTTCTGGTTCTTCGGCCATCCCGAGGTGTACATCATCGCGCTGCCGTTCTTCGGCATCATCACGGAGATCATCCCGGTCTTCAGCCGCAAGCCGCTGTTCGGCTATCTGACGCTGGTCGGCGCGACGATGGCGATCACCGGCCTGTCGATGATCGTGTGGGCGCACCACATGTTCGCCACGGGGGCGGTGCTGCTGCCGTTCTTCTCCTTCATGAGCTTCCTGATCGCGGTGCCGACGGGTGTGAAGTTCTTCAACTGGGCCGGCACCATGCTCAAGGGCTCGCTGTCCTTCGAGACGCCGATGCTGTGGGCGACGGGCTTCCTGGTGACGTTCCTGTTCGGCGGGCTGACCGGGGTGATCCTGGCGTCACCGCCGATGGACTTCCACGTGACGGACTCGTACTTCGTGGTCGCGCACTTCCACTACGTCGTCTTCGGCACGGTCGTCTTCGCGATCTTCGCCGGCTTCTACTTCTGGTGGCCGAAGTTCACCGGGAAGATGCTCGACGAACGGCTCGGCAAGATCCAGTTCTGGGCGCTGTTCGTCGGCTTCCACACCACGTTCCTGGTGCAGCACTGGCTGGGCGCCGAGGGCATGCCCCGCCGGTACGCGGACTACCTCGCCGCCGACGGGTTCACCGCGCTCAACACCGTGTCGACGATCGGCGCGTTCCTGCTCGGCATCTCGACGCTGCCGTTCCTCTACAACGTGTGGAAGACCGCCAAGTACGGCGAGAAGGTCGAGGTCGACGACCCCTGGGGCTACGGCCGTTCCCTGGAGTGGGCGACCTCCTGCCCGCCGCCGCGGCACAACTTCACGACGCTGCCCCGGATCCGCTCCGAGTCCCCGGCGTTCGACCTGCACCATCCCGAGTACGCGGCGGTGACTGCGCAGCCCGAGCCAGAGCGCCATCAAGCCGGTCCCGAGTCCTCCTGATCGCCTCGACCAGCTCGACCGGCTCCAGCACCTCGAACTCCAAGCCCAGCATCACCACGTGGATGACCATCACATCGAGGCTGCCGGCGCCGCAGCGCAGCAGACAGGTCTTTGCGCTCTCCGCCTCGAGCACCCCGGCGGAGGGCGAGATGTGCTGGACTGCCTCCTCCAGGGGCGCCAGGAGCCGCACGAGGGCGTGGGTGGCGTACGCGCGCGTGGAGACGCCCTGGGAGACGTAGGCGGCCAGGTCCTCGGCGGGCGGGTCGCGCGGCACGAAGCGCGGTCCGTGCGGGGGTCTGGGCGTGACGCGGTCCACGCGGAACGTGCGCCAGTCGTCGCGGTCGAGGTCCCAGGCGACCAGGTACCACCGGCGTTCGGTGCACACCAGGCGGTGCGGTTCGACCGTGCGGCGGGTGGAGGTGCCGTCGTGGCCGACGTACTCGAAGCGCAGCCGTTCGGCGTCCCGGCACAGGTGGGCGAGTTCGGTGAGCACGGCCGGGTCGACCGAGGAGGGCAGTGTGCTGCGCAGCATCGGCACGGTGACGGCGTTCAGGGCGCCCACGCGGCGGCGCAGCCGGTTCGGCAGCACCTGCTCCAGCTTGGCGAGGGCGCGTACCGAGGTCTCGCCGATGCCGTCGATGCCCTGCCCGGCGGCGGTGCGCAGTCCGACCGCCACGGCGACGGCCTCGTCGTCGTCCAGGAGCAGCGGCGGCAGTTCGGCTCCGGCGCCGAGCTGGTAGCCGCCGCCGGTGCCGGGGCTGGCGTTGACCGGGTAGCCGAGTTCGCGCAGCCGGTCGACGTCCCGGCGCAGGGTGCGGGCGCTGACGCCGAGCCGGCCGGCCAGGTCGGCGCCGGACCACTCGCGATGGGCCTGGAGCAGGGACAGCAGACGCAGCAGGCGGGCCGAGGTCTCCAACATGGGGCGAGTCTGCCAGGCCTTGCGGACAGCCACTGTCCTCAAGGCGCGTAGGCCAGTTGCGGAACGGTGAAGCAGGTGCGGTTCATGTCGCCCTGCCCGACCCAGCCCTTGCCGTCCTGCCAGCGGGCCACCGACAGGCAGGTCCGGCTGGTCTTCGGCGGCTCGGGCAGGCGCTCGAAGCGGACGGGGAGCAGCAGTCCCCCGGCGGTGTAGCCCTGGCTGCGGTTCATGAAGGCGTCGACGCAGGCGCGCGTGATGCCCGTGGCGGCGCAGGACGTCGCCGCGTCCGTGAACCACCGCGCGGCGGCCCACCCCTCCAGCTGCCACTGGGAGTGCGTCTTCAGGTCCTTCGTCGCCTCGCGGAACTCCCGTACGGCCGGGTTGGCGGTGTCCTCGAAGTTGCGGCTGGCGCCGGTCGCCCACAGGGCGTTGCGGCAGCGCGGGGCGTCCTTGTAGTCGTCGGCGACGGTGGACGTCCAGTTCTGCACGTTGGTCACCTTGGCGGTGACGTGGGCGCCGGCCTCGTCCATGGCCTGGCAGAGCCGGGCGTTGCCGTGCCCGTCGATGGCGTCGAACACCAGGTCGGCGCCCTGCTCCTTGAGGTCGGCGGCGACGGCGCGGAAGTTGGGCAGGGCGAAGTCGACCTGCTCGGTGACGACCTTGTAGCCCTCGGCGCGCAGGCCGCGTTCGACGAGCCGGGCGTAGGCCGCCGAGGCGGACTGGTTGTAGGAGACGACGGCGGCGGTGCGGGCGCCGTGCTCGCGTGCGAAGTAGCGGTAGACCTCGGTGCCGCCGTACAGCGTGCCGTCCCAGCCGGGGGTGCCGTCGCGGGGCGCGAGGCTGCCGTAGATGCCGTAGAGGTGCGGGTAGGTGTCGTAGGCGGTGCCGATGGGCTGGCCGCCGATGTCGGGGACGCCCGCGCGCGAGACGCGGGAGGCGCCCGCGTAGTCGAGGGCGGTCGTGGCGACCAGGGCGACGACCTCGTCCTCCTCGACGAGCTTGTGCACGCATTCGTTGTTGCCGACGCCGCTGCCGCCGTCGTCGCAGGTGCGCACCTCGACCCGGCGCCCGTCGATGCCCCCGCGCGCGTTGAGCCGGTCGAAGAAGGCCCGGGCGCCGTCGCGCGGTCCGGTGAAGGCGCTGCCGCCGACCGGGCTGGTGGCGCTGGTGATGATGCCGACCCGCAGGGGCGCGGCGTCGCGGGGCGCGGGGGTGCGGTCGTCGTGCTCGAAGTCGCTCTCCGGGAGCCGGCTGCCGCAGGCCGCGCTCAGGGCGAGCAGCAGGACCGCGACGAGGATCTCAGCACCCCGGGACCGGCGACCCATTGCCGCTCATCTGCACCAGCGAGCACAGCGCCTTGACGGACACCTTCCAGGTGCCCTCCTCCTCGACGGCTGTCCCCGAGGCGTTCGGCAGCGCGGTGGCGCCCTTCAGAGTGAGCGTGTACGTCACGTCGGCCTCGGTCGCCGAGGTGAACTCGACCTTGGTGACCTTCGCCTGGACCTGTCCGCCGCGCTCGTCACCGCTGAAGGCCTGGAGGACCGGTCCCATCCGGTCGCCGTTCTGCAGGATGGCCTGCTTCTCCTCGGTCGAGGTGTTGGGATCGAAGAACTTCTCCCAGTTCTGCCTGACCTCCGCCTCCGCCGCGGCCCGGTCCGCCGGTGCGCTGGCCGGCGCGCTCGTGGTCCGCTCCGCGGTCGGGGTGGGAGGCGTGGACTGGCTGCCGCCGCCGCTGTCGTCGCTGCAGGCCGCCAGGGCCGGGGCGAGAGCGAGGACCAGGGCGGCGGCGATCGCCGTACCCCGTCCCGCGGTGCGTGGACCCCCCGTCGCGTTCCCCCGCTTGAGGTCGCTGCCGAGAACCATCTGGCTCACCACCGGGTGTCGGTCCGGGCCATGTGCGCCCGGTGCTTTCAGGGTCAGCTTCCAGAGGGCATAGTGCAAGCGATCGGCGGACTTGAACAGGCAGCCCGACGCACGCACAGCCGATTCCGACGTGTGGGAGCCAGCGATGCGGACCAGCCGACTGCGGACCGTGCATCCCGTCCTGTGGGCCGGCTGGGCGGCCCTGGCCGCCGGCGCGGTGCTGTGCGTCGTCGGCTGGTACGGGATCTCCGGCGAGCGTTACGCCGAACGGCAGCTGCCCTACCTGGCCTCCTGCACGATCCCCGGCGCCGCGCTGATCATCGCCGGGGCGGTGCTGCTGGCCCGCGGCCGGGAGTCGATCGCCGCCCGGCGCGTGGAGGAGCTGTACGGGCTGCTGGTGGAGGACGGGCCGGCCGGGCCGGAGGAGACCGGGCGGCCCACGCTCGCGCCGCTCGCGGTCAGCGGCGACCTGCTGATGGTGCCGGGCGGCACGCTGTGGCACCGCGCGGACTGCCCGCTGGTCGCGGGCAAGGCGGAGGCGGTCCCGGTGGATTCCAAGCTGGTGGCGAGCGGCGAGCTGGATCCGTGCCCGATCTGCGAGCCGGCCGAAGAAACCGACTGATGTCCTCGCTGACGTACGACCTCACGCTCGCCGGGCTCTCGGTCGGCAGTGCGGCGGCGCTCACCGGGATCGGCCTGATCGTGACGTACCGCGCGACGGGCGTGCTGAACTTCGCGCACGGCGCGATCGCCATGGTGTGCGCGTACGTGCTGCGGCAGTGCGTGGTCGAGTGGGGCTGGCCGCTGTGGCTCGGGGCGTCGGTGACGCTGCTGGTGCTGGCGCCGGGGCTGGGTGTGGTCCTGGAACGGTTCGTGTTCCGGCCCCTGGCGGTGCTGGGCGGTGACCCGGCGCAGACGCTGGTGGCGTCCATCGGGGTGTTCGTGCTGCTGGTGGGCGGGGCGGCGCTGGTGTGGGGGCAGGGGGCGCGGGACGACGCGCCGGTGCTGGTGCCGGACGAGCCGTGGGGGCAGCTGGCGGTGGTGCTGGTGCTGGCCGCCGGGGTCGCGGCGGTGGTGCGCCGGACGCGGTTCGGGCGGGAGCTGCGGGCCGTGGTCGACGACCGGCGGCTCGCGGAGCTGGGCGGCATCGACGCGGACCGGGTCGCGGCCACGGGCTGGGCGTTCGGCTCGTTCACGGCCGGTCTGACGGGTGTGCTGCTGGCGCCGTACGTGCGGCTCGATCCCTACGGTCTGTCGCTGCTGGTGATGGAGGTCGTGGCGGTCGCGGTGGCCGCCCGGATGCGGAGCCTGGCCGTCGCGGTGGTGGTGGCGCTGGGCGTCGGGGTGGCGCAGAGCCAGCTGACCCGGCTGCACCCCTCGGGCTGGGCCGAGCCGCTGCTCCAGGCGGCCGGCACGAACCTGTTCGTCGTCGCGCTGCTGGTCGCGGCCCTGGTCCTGCCGGGCGTCGGGGAGCGGGACGCGCTGCCCCGCACGGCCACGGCACGCGTTGCGACCCCACCGGGTGCCTGGATCGTGGTGCTCGTGCTGTTCCTGCTGCCGCTGGGGTTCGCCGGCCGGGACCTGCACACCTCGGTCCAGGTCCCGGCGCTGGCCGTGATCCTGCTGTCCCTGGTGGTGGTCACCGGCCGCGGCGGGCAGATCTCGCTGGGGCAGGCCGCGTACGCGGGCCTGGGCGCCCTGTTCACGGCCCTGCTGGCGGCGGGCCGTTTCCCGGGGCTGCCCGCGCTGCCGGAACTGGCCGCCCTCGCGGTGGCGGTGGTCCTGGTGGCGCCGCTCGGCCTGCTCACCGGCTGGCCGGCGATCAACCGCCGGGGCCTGGCGCTGGCGCTGGCGACGTTCGCGGTCGGCGTGGGGGTGAGCCGCTTCGTCTTCGCCCAGCCGTACGCCACCGCGGGTCTGTCGCTGGGCCGCCCCGCGGGCTTCGACGGGGACCGGGCGTACTACGTCCTGGAGTTGCTGCTGCTCGCGGTCGCGCTGCTGGCGGCGCACAC